>CALAMM010000068.1 GCA_937925775.1 uncultured Fimbriimonadales bacterium | reverse complement strand
ATATATGGGCGAGCCGACGGCGCTCTCTCAAGATGGGCGGTTCGTGGCAGAGTATGTGACGGTCGCTCCGCGCACGGCGGAAGTGCGCCTCTACGAAGTGGGCAACTCCACGCCTATTCTAGCCATGCCCCTCGATGCAGATAGCACGGGCGACAACTTCTTGGAGCTGCACTTTGCACTGAGCGACCAGCGGCTATTCCTGCTGAAGAATACCCTGCTGTACGTGTGGGACACTGCAACGGGCGCGAATTGGTGGACGATGCCCGTCTATGCGCCAGCGACGCTGGTCGTTGCGCCCAACACGCGCTTCATCGCGATTGTCGAGCGCGACACAGTTCGGCTCTTCTACGCGGGCACGACCTACCAACCGTTCGTGAGGCTGCTTACGGGGTCGCCGTTCGGCATTCGCGCGGCGGAGTTCTCCAGCGACGGCGCACGCATTGCTGTGGAGACAGGCGATAGGAGCGTGAAGGTGTTCGCGACGCCGCTGATTGCAAGCGATGTGAACGGCGACGGCTGTGTAGACGATCGCGACCTGCTAAGCGTGCTGTTTGAGTTCGGCAGCTTAGGCGGCGCAGCCGATGTGAACGGCGACGGCATCGTGGACGACGCCGACCTGCTGAATGTGCTGTTCGACTTCGGCAGCGGGTGCTAAGAGAGTCAAGCAAGGGGCATTGCTACATCGCATAGCGGCTGTGCCAGCAAATGCCGTTGGGTCGGCAGCAGCGGCGTTTGCACGGGACGCTTGCGCGTGGCTTGGGCTTCTGTTGCCAGTAGCGGCGCGCTGCCCCGCCAACGACGCCCCGAAGGGAACGCGGCGTCCCATGAACGCTGCTGCGCCGACCGACTACGCCAACTCCGCGAATATAGGCACCGAGTCGCGCTGTTCCCAGCGGAAACTCGGATGCCCGAAGTGCCCATTTTTGGCAGTGGGGGTGTATTGGGGCTTCTGCAAGTCCAAGAACTGGATAATTCCGCGCGGGCTGAGGTCGAACGACTCCTGAATGCGCTTCACAATTTTGGCGGGGTCAACGCGGTGCGTGCCGAAGGTCTCCAGCAGGAGCGACACAGGCTGCGCCACGCCAATCGCGTAGGAGAGCTGAATTTCCACCTTGTCTGCCAGCCCTGCTGCTACGATGTTTTTCGCAAGGTAGCGTGCCATGTAGGCGGCGGATCGGTCAACTTTTGTGGGGTCTTTGCCTGAGAACGCGCCGCCACCGTGTCGGCAGAAGCCACCGTAGGTATCAACGATAATCTTGCGCCCCGTGACCCCCGTGTCCGCCTGAGGACCTCCGATCACGAACACCCCCGTCGGGTTGACATAGTAATGCTTCGCGTTGATGTCCACCCGATCCGCGAACCGCTCCAACACCGGCTTGACGACATATTCCAGCACGCGCTCGCGCACCTGCGCATGGGTCAGGTCGGGGTCATGCTGGGCGGAGATGACGACGGTCTCGATCATTTTCGGGACGCCGTTTTCGTATAGCACTGTGACCTGCGATTTGCCGTCGGGGCGAAACCCCAGTTCTGGGTTGGCTTTTCGCACTTCGGTCAGTTGGCGGGTGAGCGCGTGGGCCACCGTGATGGGCAGCGGCATCAGTTCAGGGGTCTCGTTGCAGGCGAAGCCGAACATCATGCCCTGATCGCCTGCGCCTCCCGTGTCCACGCCCTGACTGATATTGGGCGACTGCTCCTGTATCGCGACCAAGACGCCGCAGGTGTCGCCTTCGAACCCGTACTCCGTTTTCGTGTAGCCCACCGCGTTAATCGTGCTACGCACAACCTCGGGGATTTCCACATAAGCGTGCGTCGTAATCTCACCCGCGATGACCGCCAGCCCGCGCGTTAGCAGCGTCTCTACCGCCACCCGCGAGTGCGCATCCTGAGTCAAACACTCATCTAAAATCGCATCGCTAATCTGGTCTGCCAGCTTATCGGGATGACCTTCCGTAACGCTCTCCGAAGTAAACGGTTGCAGCATCTAATTGCCTCCTCTTGGTTGAGTAGGACGGATTATACCCTATGGGGGTGATGCGATGGGGTATACTGTGCATGGGCGGCGACGGAGGAGAAAGAGTGGGTTCTGCCCACTCTTTTCTTTATAGCCGAAACGCCCCTGAAGGGGGTATGCGCGATGTTATGCAACGAAATTGTGGAAGTATTGAAGCAGTTGGAGCGGGAGCGTGGGATCCCCTACGCGGACCTGCTGGCGACTCTGGAAAGCGCGTTTGCGAACGCTTATCGCAAGCAGATGCACCTGCCACAGACGGCGCGCGTGCAAGCAAAGTTCACGCCCGATAAGCCGAACTGCTTTCGCATTTTCGTCGAGAAGGAAGTTGTGGGCGTCGTGACGGACGAGAATACCCAGATTGCGCTGGAGGAGGCGCAGAAGTTGAACCCCGCGTTGGAAGTCGGCGACACCGTGCAGATGGAAGCCTCGATAGAGGAGTTCGGACGAGTGGCTGTGCAAAACGCTTTTCAGGTGCTGACGCAACGGCTGCGCGAGCTGGAGCGCGAGCATGCCCTACGCGAACTCAACGCCAGCGTCGGCAATGTGATTACCGCGCGCATCGAGCGTTTCATCGGCCCGAAAGTGCTGCTCTCTTACGGTCGGGTTGAAGTGGTGCTGCCCGAGAAGCACCAAAGCCCGCGCGATACCTACGAGATTGGACAGCCGCTAAAGGTGCTGGTGCTGGAGGTGAAAATCCCGCCGACGGAGCGGGGGCGCGAGCCGCGCCTGCGCGATATGAAAGTAATCGCCTCGCGCACAGAGCCGCTCTTGGTGGCGCGCCTGCTGGCGCACGAAGCCCCCGAAGTCGCCAGCGGCGATGTCGAAATCAAAGCCATCGCCCGTGAACCCGGCGAGCGCACTAAAATCGCTGTCCATTCCAAAAACCCGCTCATCGACGCAGTCGGCGCATGTCTGGGACAGCGCGGCATGCGCGTGCAAGCCATCACGAACGAACTCTTCGGCGAGCACATCGATGTGATCGAGTGGAGCAGCGACCCCGCACAGTTTATTCGCGACGCGCTGAACCCAGCGCGAGTGAACCGCGTGATTTTGGACAAAGCGAACAAGAGCGCGCTGGTCGTCGTGCCGAACAATCAGCTGCGGCAGGCGGTCGGGCGCGGCGGCGTGAATGTGCGCCTCGCAGAACAGCTCACGGGCTGGAAGCTGGAGGTGCGCTCGGAGGAGGAGATTGCCAAAGCCGAGAAAGAGAAGTCGGCATAACCCCATTCGGCGGTGCGCCGCATGCCGGCGCACCGCCCCGAAAGCCGAGTTAATCCGTTTCGCACGCACCCCCCGCACCCTCCAAGTGCAGTTCGACCCAGCTCAGAAACTCCCTGGTCGCGGCGCGTACCTGTGCCCGAACCCCGACTGTTTCCGCCTTGCGCTCAAGCGGAAAAGCCTGGAGCGCGTGCTGAAAGTGAAGGTCGATGAGCGCGTGCTGCAGGCGGCGCAGCAGGCTCTCGAGCTGAGCTAAGTCGGCGTCCCTCCAGCGTCTTTAGCCCGCTTCCCCAGCCGCGTCGTAATCTCATGCGGCGTCGTGTGCAGCAGCTGCGCGAGCGTCGTTACGCGCACCTCCGCAGCGCCGTCGCGTCCAATAAGCGTCGCAATCTCCCCCACCTGCACCTCGGGCAGGTCGGTCGCGTCCACCATCGTCATGTCCATGCACACGCGCCCAATCTGGGGAAGAAGCGTTCCGCGTAGGGCGACGGGTGCGCGGTTGCTCAGCCCGATTGGGTAGCCGTCAGCGTAGCCCACACCCAGCGTCGCAACGCGCGTGGGGCGTTCCGCCCGAAACAACGCACCGTAGCTCACACTCTGCCCCTTCGGAATCACGCGCACAGCAATCACCCGCGCCCGCCAGCGCAATACAGGCTTCAGACTTTGACACAAGGGGTGTCGCTCCAGTCCTGTCGGCGCAATCCCGTAAAGCAGTAGCCCGACGCGCGCGCCGTCCAGCAAGCTTTCAGGCACACTGAGCAGCCCCGCGCTCGCCGCAGCGTGCAACGGCGTTTCCGGGAAACCACCCGCCCGCAGGCGTCCCACCACCTCAATAAACAGGCGCAACTGCTCTCGCGTGAACTCAGGATCGCTATCCGCACAGGCGAAGTGGGTGAAGACGCTCCGCCACACTAACGGTGCCTCCGAGCGGTACGCTTGAAGAAACGCCTCCACTTGCTCAGGCATAAGCCCCAGTCGGCTCATGCCCGTGTCGATCTCCAGATGCACAGGGAGCGCACGCCCAAGCGACTGGGCAACGAGGCACGCCTGCTCATAACCGCGCACGGAGTCGACGACACATTCCACGCCGTAGTCCGCCGCGACGCGCCATTCCTCAGGCGTGGTGGGCGGATAGAGCGCCATAAGACGAAATGCCACCTCACGCAGCGCTGTGCGCAGCTCGAGAGCCTCGTTCAGGCTGGCAACGATAAAATGGTTTACGCCCGCCTGCAGCAGCGCACTCACGACCCGTACCGCACCATGCCCGTAGGCGTCGGCTTTCACCACCGCCCACAGCGTGCGCTTGCCGAGATACGCCTGCACCGCGTGCGCATTGTGTCGCAGCGCGTCAAGGTCGGTTTCAATCCAGTTCGTTGGGTATGCCACGCCGATATTGTACCGAAAGGCGACACCCCGCAGGTTTTCGAACAACGAGTCAAAATTGAAGGTATAATAGGGTGTCGTTGTGCGCAGATGCTTCGCTCTGCTCGGCATGACGAAAACACACTGTTATGCCGAGCGGCAGGTGGGGTATCCCCCGCGCCAGCGAACACACGAACAGAGGAGGCAAATCATGCGAGAGATTACTCTGCGTGGAGGCGAGTTTTTGCTGAAAGCGGTGGCGCCGTCGCAGGTGTTCACCCCCGAAGATTTCACTTCTGAAGACCTCGCGTTAGCCCAAGCGGCGGAGGAGTTCATTCGGGGCGAAGTGCTTCCCCGCAACGACGCCATAGAGCGTCAAGAGGAGGGGCTAACGGTAAGCCTGCTCAAGAAAGCCGGGCAACTCGGACTGCTGGGCGCGGACCTACCCGAAGCGTTCGGCGGGCTGAACCTGCCCAAGACCACCAGCACGCTGATTGCCGAGAAGATGAGCCTGCAGGCGTCGTTCGCCGTCTCGTGGGGCGCGCATGTGGGCATCGGCACGCTGCCCATCCTTTTCTTCGGCACGCCCGAACAGAAGCAGAAGTACCTGCCCAAGCTCGCGACGGGCGAAATGATTGCCGCCTTCTCGCTCAGCGAGGCGAACTGCGGCTCCGACCCGCTCTCCGCACGCACCAAAGCCACCCTCTCGCCCGA
>CALAMM010000067.1 GCA_937925775.1 uncultured Fimbriimonadales bacterium | reverse complement strand
TTCTTGTCCAAGCAGTTCTCGTCGGCGGGGACGCCGACGCTACGCTTGTGGCTTGGACATTCTTGTCCAAGCACGGTGCTTCGGCGAGAACGCTTTACGACGCCCAAACGGGTGCGACGACATTCTTGTCGTCGCAGGTTTTATCGGCGGGACGGCGGTGTTGCGACGCCAAGAAAGGCGTCGCACCCGTGCTTGCGTGGCTTGGACATTCTTGTCCAAGCATGGTGCTTCGGCGAGAACGCTTTACGACGCCAAAACGGGTGCGACGACATTCCTGTCGTCGCGGGTTTTATCGGCGTTGTGGCGACGCCAAGAAAGGCGTCGCACCCGTGCCCGCGTGGCTTGGACACGCCTGTCCAAGCACGCTTCGTCGGCGGGGACGCCTACGCTACACTGGTGCGGCTTCGTCGGCGAGGACGCCGACGCTACGACGCCACAAGTGGCGTCGTACCCAGGCACGCCGACATAGGGCGTGAACGCAAACTTGTACCTGTATTAGGGGTTATAAAGGCGCACCCCCTGATTTTCCGAATACCCTCAGGAACGAGAAACTTCCTTCACCCCCGCTGAGGATACTCTGCCGCGCGTTAAGTATAATATCGCCATGCATATGCGAGCGCGTCGGGGGTTCACGCTGATTGAGTTGCTGGTGGTGATTGCGATTATTGCGATTTTAGCGGCGATTCTGTTTCCCGTGTTTGCGCAGGCGCGTGAGAGCGCGCGTCAGGCAACATGCTCCCAAAACCTGCGCCAGATAGGGCAGGCGTTCTGGATGTACCTGCAGGACTACGACGAGCGGATGCCCGACCGACGCGATGTGAAACAGCAGTTGGGATACCGCCCGTGGAGCAGTTGGCCCCCATCCGACCCGCGCTGTGGCTGGGCAGGTATCGTGCTGGAGCCATACACACGCAACTGGAACATCTGGAACTGTCCCAGCGTGTTAGGTAGCGTGATGGGAGAAGTCGTGCAGGTGAAGCAGGAAGTGGCGCCCAACAAAACCACGCGCTACTGGATGTGGCGGTTTGACCGTATTCAAGACCCCGTTCCGCCCGACAACTTCTGGGGCAAGACGCCTGAGGGGGCAGTGGCGGATTTGCAGGCGAACCCCAGCCCGTTCTACACGCGCCCCGACGGGCAAGCCGATGTGGAACTGGTCGTAGACCCCTACTTCCCACGCACGATAGGCACCGTGGAGCCTGCCCTGCGCGGGCGTGCCGTGCATCGCGGCGGTCGCAACCGACTGTTTCTGGATGGGCATGTGAAGTGGATGCGCGATGCGCGGACGGACTAACCGAGAACGCGCCCCAAATCAGAAACGCCGCTCACTTGAGCCGATACACTTTCACCCGCGGACAGATATAGAGCAGGTCATGGGGCATCGAATCGGTGCGCCCCAGCAGCGGCGGCTCGTTGGTAAAGGTTCGTTCCAGGGTGTATCGCGCGTTCACAAGGCGCATGAACGCCTGATAGTCGGTACGCCCGATGCGTTGCACATCGCGCTCCTCGAACTCGCTGATGATGAGGTACTCAGGAAGCGTCGCCTGTAGCGCTTCCGCGTCCCACTCTGGTGGGGCAAGTGGGATAAGTTGATAAGGTTGGGCGTTTTGCGCGTATCGGAGCCGATCCTGCCAGCGCAGCTCCCCCGTTTCGGGAAATAGGGGCGGCGTGTAGAACCAAGGCACTGTCGGGAAGCCGATCCGCGTGCCTGGGGGCAGGTTTGCCCGAACCCACTGTGCCGCCTGGTCGCGTGCGTCGGGACGCCGCATGCACAGCACGAGGCTCGACGCGCTAAGCAGCTGCCAGAGCAACGCACCGAGCGCAAGCAACTTCATGGGATTAGGCGAAGCAGGCGTCCAGAGCAAACCAACGCCTACCGCCAGCGTCGGGAATAGCGGGAAGGTGTAGCGCAGGAAGCGCACTTCCGCAGCGCCAATCAGCAAGTAGTATGCCAGCGACGCTGCCAGCACGCCCCAGAGCGCGGGGAACCGCCGTCCGTAGACCGCCCAGCCTGCCACGCTTGCAATCAGCCCGATTGCCCCGAACCCTGTGCTAAGATTGGGGCGAATGTGAAAGAGCCAGCCCAGCCCTGTATCCGTGAAAATCTCACCGTGTCCCCGACCTACATGGCGCACCTCGTACCAGAAGTGGCTCCAAAACCGTTCCGAATCAGCCCAGATGCCAGGGCACACCAGCGCGAAGGTCAGCCCTGCGACCCCTGTCGCCACAAGGCTCCACGCAGTGCGCCTGCCCACAGAAAGCGCGGGCAGTATCCATAAGTTCACAAGGGGCGCAATCAACGCCAACCCAGCGTTATACTTAGACCCTGCGGCGCACCCTGCCCAGACCGCACTCCAGAGCAGGGTACGCAGTGGGTGCGACGAGCGCGTGAGTGCGACTGCCTGATAAAACGCCAGCGCGACAAAGAAAGTGGTGGGCACATCCACCGTCATGAAGTTGCTGTGTACCACCAGGGCGGGTGCGAACGCGATTACCAACCCTGCGACGACGCCCGCCTGCACGCCTGCAACAATCGCCAGCGTGCGTCCGACCACGACCGCCGTGCCTGCGCCCATCAGCGCGACCAGCACACGCCCCCACAGAGAGAGCTGCGCCCGCAACGCCGCGACCTGCTCGGGCGTCGGGGCATCGGGCAGACCGCCAATCACCCCTGCCGCACTGAGCCAGTGGAGCCACACGCTCCAAAGATACATCGGCAGCGTGCCGTAGTTGTAAAACCTCGGAAGAAACTCGCCCGCGTAGGGGTTCACCGTGAAGTAGCTCGCGAGCAGGATGAGCCACTCGTCAGGATGGTAAGAGTAATAATGCTCGGCGTTGGGCAGTCCCCAGCGGATCCCGACCAGCCGCACGCCCAGCGCCGTCAGCAGCAGTATCGTCCATAGTCCGACCGATTTCCATCGCGCCACGCTTGTCAGGCTCAGTATACCCGTCCCCACACCGACCTTTGTTATCCGTTTGCACCGCCTTCCCGTCGCACTCGTTCAATAACCGTGTCTACTTCGGGCTGTTTGCGGAACTGATTCAGCGGGCGCATCACCTCTTCGGGGAGTTTGAGCTTCGCCGCTGCGGCATACACCTGCTTCAGCCCCCGAAACAGCTCCGCTGCTGCCTGGGCGTCATACTCCACCGCGGGCGTGGGCGACGCGGTCAGCCGCTGCCGTATCAGCAAACGCACTTGATCCATATCCACCAGCTTGCCAGGGCAGGTCTTGAGGGTGGGTGTCGGGGCTAAACCGCGCCGTACCAGCTCGTTCACCTCACGATGTCCCATCACAATCAGCCCGTCAGGCTCGTTCAGGAACCGCTCCGTGAGAGCGTACTTCTGGAGCATCGCAATCGTGTGCCGAATCCCGCTCTCCAGCTGCTGGGGTGTGAGGGGGGCGATGTCGCCGTGCCCTGAGAAGCAGAGGTGATAGGTTATTTCGTTGATGCCTGCCACCCCTGCGGGGATTTTGCGCGGGTCGCGTCCCTTCTCAATGGTTCCGTCAAAGCGGATTACCACATTGTAGCCGATTTCACTCCAGCCGCGCTCGCGATGCCACTGGTCAATCTGCGCCGCGGTGGTGTCGAAGACCTGCCCATCACGTCCGTGCGCGGCGGTGTGCCAGACAATGCGTTCGATTTTACGCGCCATAACTCCTCCCGTAGCATGGACATGCCTGCCCGTGCGTGATGCTGAAACTAAAGACCCTGCCACCCGCGCAGAGCTGCACGGACAAGCATGCCCCTGCTACAGGAACCGTTCGCCGTGAGGCGTCAACCCCCTGTGGTATAATACCTGTGATGGCGATGGGCGATTCGTTCTCGTTCATTCGGGACGGTTCGGAGACGGGCGATACGCCTGTGGAGTCGGGGTACCAGCCTGCATCTGCTGAGGAGGCGCGCCGTCGGGGTGATGCGGCGCTTCGGCAGGGCAAGTTCGAAGAAGCGTTCCGCTACTACAAACTGGCGATTCAGATGGACAGCGGCAACAGCGAGCGATACATGCAGCTGGGCGACGCCTACGCCTATGCCGACCAGCCTGCCCGCGCCTTAGCCTACTATCAGCGCGCCCGCAAGATGAACCCGCGCGACCCCGAACCCTACTTTGCGCTGGGAGAAATCTACCGCCGATACGGACGCTACGACGCCGCCATCGCCTACTTCAAGCGCGCCATCGAGTACGGCGCGAATAACGCCTTCGTCCAGTTCAAATACGCCGAAGCGCTGGCGCTCAGCCAGCAGTACGCCCAAGCGGTCGAGGCAGGGCGCGCCGCGGTGAACCACGAACCGAGCAACGGCTTCTACCGCTTCTGGCTCGCCGACCTGCTGGAACAACTGGGCAATGTGGAAGAGGCGATGCACGAGATGGAAATCGCCACCTTGCTCAACCCCGAAGACGACTACTATCACTTCCGCTACGGGCTGCTGTGCATCGAGAACAACCAGCTCTTGCGTGCCGTCGAGTGTTTCGAGCGTGCCCTGAGTTTGAAGCCCCAGCGTGCGCTCTATCTGACCTTGCTCGGCGATGTCTATATGCTGTTGAACGAAACGCACCAAGCGGAGCGTGCCTACCAGCGCGCTGGCGAACTGGATAGTTACGACCGCGCCGAGCTACAACGCGCCCGTCGCCTCGCAGGGTTGGACAACGAGAAGCGACACCCCCAGCCTGAAGACACCTCGCGCTAAGGCGCAGCCCTAACCTCAACGATAAATATCTCGCGCTGCTCGTTGGTAATCACCAATCGCTCGTTATCGATCCACTCTATCGCCTCGCACTGCTTGCCGTTTTGGAGGGGGATGCGCCGCGCTTTGCCCTGCGAAAGAAACTTGTCGCCGCGCGCCGGGCGTTGGAACAACCAGATCGACTGCTGCGGCGCTTGGCACAACACCGCCAGCGTGCGCTCATCGGGCGACATCGCCGCCGCCGTGACCCACCCTCCCAAGTCGCTATGCGAATCGACCAGCGTGAGCATGTTCACCCGATCCGTGTGCTGCGTGTCCAGCCGATAGAGCTTGGTTCCGTTTTCAGGCGTGCTGAGCTGGCGGGGGGCGCGATGCTTCGTCAAAAAGTAGAGCTTGCCTTGAAAGACGAAAATCGCCTCACAATCGAAATGCCACACCTCGCCCGGAAACGCTTTCTGGTCGGGATAAGCGACGGGGATGCGCTTGAGCGCGTGCGCCTGTAGCGTGGCTTCAGGGTTCGGCTCTTTCACCACATACACCGCCAAATCGCGCCGCGCGTTACCGTTGTTGCCCGTGTCGGCGATGTAGAGCGTGTCGCCGTCAATAGCGATATCTTCCCAGTCGATGTTCACCGCACCTTCAATCTGGATGCCCTCGTAGACAGCGGCAGGGTCTTCCGCGCGATCGGAAGAGTCACGCCGAGAAACGAAGGGCGGGACAACCACACTACCGTCCAATCGAATCGGGAAGATTCGCGCTCGGTCGCCACTATCGTTGTGAACCCAATAGACGCCTTCATAGGTGCGGCTGCGTGCGATTCCGCTCATCTCATCAATCGGCTTATGCGCCACCTTCGCATAGGGCGTGAGCGTCAAAGCACTTTGCGCCGGGACCTTCGGGGCGGGGAGATAAACCGCCGCCACAGTCAACCCAGCAATCACGCCGAGCAGCCAGCCATAGAACCGTCGCATCACGCTCGAAGAGTACCTGAGGCGAGGTTAAGGCAAGTTTAACGCCTTCCAAGCTCCATCCCTCATATTTTCAGCACTTGCTCCTTGTCGGGTGGCACGAGCAATCGCTTGCGTTCATCGTAAGGCGTTCGGGCAGTACGGCTCAGCCGTTCGCCCAGAACGAGGTGCTTGGGCACAAGTGAAACTCTGGGCAGGATTGTGTCGGGGACGGGAACGGGTATAATCCCTGACGCTTATGACGCTTGCAGATTTCGGCTGGGCGATTGTGCGTATCGCCATTATGCTGGGCTTTCTGCTGGGCGTGCTGCCTGTGGTCATCTGGACGGAGCGGCGCGTGCTGGCGTGGTTCCAAAATCGTATCGGACCGAA
>CALAMM010000066.1 GCA_937925775.1 uncultured Fimbriimonadales bacterium | reverse complement strand
CCACCGAGACGGAACTCAGCACGGACAAGAATGTCCGTGCCACCGAGACGGAACTCAGCACGGACAAGAATGTCCGTGCCACTGCGAACGAACCCAGCACGGACAAGAATGTCCGTGCCACTGAGACGGAAACCAGCACGGACACGATTGTCCGTGCCACAATAGTGAGTGAAGGCACGGACAGGAATGTCCGTGCTACGGTGAGGTTGCCGTTGGTGCGCACTTTTGGCGAGGTGGCGTGGGGCGAGCCGTTGGCATATTGGGGGAGCAGCGGCTACTTGGAGGTCGCTGTGAATGGTGGCTCGGCGGCGGAGACCCTTGGGATAGGTTATAGCACCTTGCTCGAAGTGCGCATAGGATAGCGTGGCGTAGGGGTTAAACTGCGTCAAGCGCCTTGCGCCGCCCTTCCAATAGCGTCCATTTCTTCCAGCGCGCGTCCTGTGCCTATCGCTACACAAGAGAGCGGATCCTCAGCGATGTAGACAGGGATCCCCGTGGCGTGCTGCAAGAGGCTATTGAATCCGCGTAGCAGCGCGCCGCCTCCAGTCAACACGATGCCGCGCTCGATAATATCGGCTGCCAGCTCTGGCGGTGTCTCTTCCAGCACGGAGCGCACTTTCTCCACAATTTGGTTCACTGGCTCCGCGAGCGCTTCGCGGATCTCTTCCGAGCGAATGACCACTGTGCGTGGTAAGCCCTCCACCAGGTCGCGCCCCCGCACTTCCATCGTCAGCTCCTGGGGTAGGGGATAGGCCGAGCCGATGCGAATTTTGATTTCTTCCGCCGTGCGTTCGCCGATCATCAGGTTATAAGCGTGGCGCACATGGCGCATGATGGCTTCATCGAGTTTGTTGCCTGCGACGCGAATGCTGCGGCTGATGACGATTCCGCCGAGCGAGATGACAGCAATGTCGGTTGTGCCGCCGCCGATGTCAACCACCATGTTGCCTCCGGGTTGGCTAATCGGTAGCCCTGCGCCGATGGCGGCTGCCATCGGCTCTTCGATGAGGTGTACCTCACCTGCGCCTGCTTCTTTGGCGGCTTGGATTACAGCGCGTCGCTCCACATCGGTTGCGCTGGAGGGCACGCACACCAGCATGCGTGGCGCGAACAGTCGCCGCTTGCCGAGAATCTTGTTGATGACATAGCGCAGCATCTCCAGCGTGATGGTGTAGTCGGCGATGACGCCGTTCACGAGGGGTCTAACGGCGGTGATATTGCCCGGCGTGCGTCCCAGCATCAGGCGTGCGTCCTCGCCGACCGCCAGCACCTTACCTGAGGGCTGCGAAATCGCGACGACCGACGGTTCGCGCAGCACGATGCCGCGCCCCCGCTGATACACCAGCAGGTTCGCCGTACCCAAGTCTACCCCCAGTTCAGCGTGAAGCCGAAACAGGCTCATGAAGTCTGTTGCACCTCCTCTGTGAGGGGCGTCGCAAGGGCATAGGGTTTCACGCGCTCGATCTGTGCGCCCAGCGAGCGGAGTTTCTGTTCCAGCTGCTCATAGCCCCGATCGATGTGTTCGATTTCCTCGACGGTGGTTTCACCTTGCGCCGCGAGGGCGGCGATGACGAGCGCGGCGCCGCCACGCAGGTCGGTTGCCCGCACGCGCGCCCCCTTAAGCTTCTCCACGCCGCGAATCAGGATGGTGCGCCCTTCCGCAACAATGTCCGCCCCCATCTTCTGCAACTCGGGCACATGCTGAGTGCGGCTCTCGTAAATGGTCTCCAGCACTTTGGAAGCACCGTCGGCGAGGGTAAGGAACGCGCACATCGGCTGCTGGAGGTCGGTGGGAAAGCCAGGGTAGGGCATCGTGCGGATGTCGAGCGCTTTAGGACGATCGGTTGCTTGAATCTCGATGCTGGTCTCAGATTCACGCACCTGCACGCCTGCCTCGCGCAGCTTCGCCAGCAGCGCGTGCAGATGTTCAGGCATGACTTTTTCAATTGTGACTTTGCCGCGCGTGATGGCGGCTGCAAGCGCGAAAGTGCCCGCCTCCAGCCGATCGGGGATAACGGAAAACTCGATCTGCTTGCAGAGCATGGCGGGGCCCTGAATGTAGAGGGTGCTTGTGCCTGCGCCTTCGATGCGTGCGCCTGCGGCGTTGAGGAAGTTCGCGAGGTTCACCACTTCGGGCTCCATCGCGGCGTTTTCGATGACCGTCAATCCGCTGGCGTACACGGCGGCGGTCATAATCTGCTGCGTTGCCCCCGCGCTGGGTACATCCAGGTAGATGCGTGCGCCTGTCAGTCCCAGCGTCTGCGCTGTGTAAAAATGGCTCCCATTTTCGTAGATGGTGGCGCCGAGTGCGCGCAGCCCGTTGATATGGAAGTTCACAGGGCGCGAGCCAATCTGGCAGCCGCCTGGGTGAGGCATCTTCGCGTAGCCCAGCCGCGCCAGCAGCGGTCCGAAAATGTAAAACGAGGCACGCATGCGGTTCACTAACTGCGGGTTCGGCTCCGCATGGTGCAGCGTGCGCGTGTCGAGGTAGAGCGTATTGCCGTGCCATGAAGTCCGCACGCCCAGCCCCTCCAGCAGGGCAATCATCGTGAACACATCCTCTATCCGAGGCGTGTTGTGAAGAAGGATTTCTCCCTCAATTAGGAGCGCGCCTGCCATCAGAGCCAGCGCGGCGTTTTTGCTCCCGCTAATGGTCACTGCGTCTGTCAGGGGCGTTCCACCTACGATTTTATAGCTCTCCAAAAGCGTCTGTCCTCCTTGCCCACAAAGTGCGTCCTGCAACCGCAAATGATTATACCCGCTCGATAATCTACCGAGCGGGTAGGGATACGCCTAAGGGTTCAGGCGAGGGGGCTTACCACTCGCGCGCCCAGTAGCGATTATCAGTCGCCTCACCGCGCCACGAGCCGTCGTTTGAGGCGTAGTTGCGGTGATACCAGCGGGTCGTCGGTGTGGTTTTCACATGTCCATCAGCGTAGACCACATTCGTCAAGCGCCCTGTAATCAGCGTCTTGATGAACTGGTTCTGGGTCGCGGTGGTGTTCACATTGCCGTTGCCGCGCTGGTGGGATCCCCACACGCCGACATAATAGATATCGCCGTTGAAGCCAATCGCGAACTGCGGCGGGCGGCTCAGCTGCGCCCCATCGGAGAGCATGATGGTCTCGGCAGGGTATTGAATAGACGCGACGGGCGCAGGCGTGTTGTATGCAGAGCTGGCAAACTGCGCAAACGCGCCCGGGTCGCGCGTGCACGCCGCCTGGTTCGGAAGACACATACAGGTGCTGTATCCGCCGAAGGTCCAGAAGTTGTAGGCATAGGTATTGCTAATCGCGCTGAGTCCCGCCTTTGCTGAGGGGCACGCCCACACATCTTTCAACTCGCCTGTTTGGACATTCGCGCCGTTCTTGATGTAAGGGTCTACCAGACCGGGATACATGTAGCGCAGTTGCCAGCGCAGGTTCGGGTCGGGACACATGCCTGTCCATGGGGCGTAAGTTTCATCGTAGTCCTGCACATACATCATGAACGCTGTGCCAATCTGCTTTAGGTTGCTGGTACAGGTCGTCTGGCGTGCTTTCTCGCGTGCCTGGGCAAAGACGGGGAACAAAATCGCCGCCAAAATGGCGATGATGGCGATGACGACCAGTAGCTCAATCAGGGTAAAGCCTCTTCGCTGTTGCATAGCTTGACCTCCACGCTCTATTATAGCACATAAGCGCGTGGTTTTGGGTAAGTGGTGATGCTTGGGAGTGTCGTTACTTTGGGAGTTGCTGGCGAGGAAGCTGACGCTACGCAATGTGGCTTGGACATTCTTGTCCAAGCGTAGTTCGTCGGCGGGACGCCGACGCTACGACGCCAGAACGGGTGCGACGACGTTCCTGTCGTCGCGGGTTTTTATCGGCGGGGACGCTTTACGACGCCAAGAAAGGCGTCGCACCTGTGGCTTGGACATTCCTGTCCAAGCATCGTTCGTCGGCGGGGACGCTTTGCGACGCCAAAACGGGTGCGACGACATTCCTGTCGTCGCAGAACCAGTCAGCAGGACGCTCCAAGTGGCTTGGACATTCCTGTCCAAGCACAGTTCGTCGGCGAGACGCCGACGCTACGACGCCAAAACGGGTGCGACGCCATTCCTGTCGTCGCAGAACCAGTCAGCAGGACGCTCCAAGTGGCTTGGACATTCCTGTCCAAGCGTTGCTCGTCGGTGGG
>CALAMM010000065.1 GCA_937925775.1 uncultured Fimbriimonadales bacterium | reverse complement strand
TAGGTACACTTACCGCCGTGCTGGGGATTCTGATTGGGCTGACTATACTGCTGGTGTTCGCGGGGTTAGGCGGGCGCGTAATGCGCCGCTGGACGCCCAATCCACTGGAACAAATCGCCTTTGGTGGCGCGATAGGGTTGGGGCTGCTGGCGTATGTTGCGGGCGCGTTGGCGGCGATAGGTAGATTAGAGGGATTGCGCATCGCGCCGTTGCTCCCTGCGTTGGGCTTCCTACTGGTAAGTGGTCAGCCACGAGCCAGTTGGCTTGACTGGGGCGAGGTGTTCCGTCGACCGCGTGAGGGGATGGAGATGCTGAACGCGATCGCAGCATGGCTGCTGGCGTTGCTGAGCTTGGTTCTGTGCCTGCTCCCTCCAGATGGCAACGAGTGGGACGCGCTCGCGTATCATCTTGCCGTGCCGAAACTCTACTTGCAGTCAGGTGGGATGATCGAAATTCCCTTTATGCACCAGAGTTATTTTCCGCCGTTGCAGGACTTGCTGTATCTGGTAGGGTTGGGTTACGGCTTCGAGAGCGCGGCGAAGGTGATGCACTGGGCGATGGGGGTGCTTGTGGTGTTGGGCGTGGCGGGGTTTGTGCAGCGTTGTGGCGGTTCGGGCGCGTGGGCGGCGGCGTTGGTTCTGGGTGCGCCAGCGTTTTTGTGGCAGATGTTCAGCGCGTACGCCGACTTAGCCACCGCGCTGTATGTTTCGCTGGCGGGATTCGCGCTGGCGCATGCGGTTCGAGAGCGCCGCGTAGGTTGGCTCTGGCTTGCGGGCATCATGATGGGCTTCGCACTCGCCACGAAATACACCGCCCTCCTTGCGTGGGGATTGTGGGGGCTGGTCGGGCTACTCTGGCTCTGGCGCGAGCGACAGGCGCGGGCAATCAGAACGCTACTTCTCGCAGGGATGCTCGCGCTGGTCATCGGCAGCCCATGGTATGTGCGCAACTTCCTGTGGACGGGCAATCCCGTCTACCCGTTCGCGTATGAGATTTTCGGGGGCAAGCACTGGAGTCAGGCGCAGGCGGAGGCGTACCGCCATGACCAGCTGAAATTCGGGCTGGGACGCGAGCCGTCGATGCTATTACTTGCTCCGTGGAACCTTGCTGCGCACCCTGCACCCTTTGCCGACCCGATTGGGGCGCGGGTGGGCGAGCGGGTGTTCCTGTTGCCGTCGCTGGGGGTGGGCGCGTTGGCGATGCCGAGCGTGTGGCTCACAGGAGGTGTCGTACAGGGGATGGGCTACCTGCTCGGCTTTGTGGGGCTGAATCTCATCGGCTGGTTCTACCTGATGCAGCAGGTGCGCTACCTGTTGCTGGTGCTGCCCGTGCTGGCGGGGGCGGGGTTGAGCGCCGTGCATCGCGCGACAACTTGGGTACGCTACGGCTACGGCGCCATCCTGCTCCTGCAGGCGGGGTTCACACTCTGGCTGATGGGCAGCGTGTACCTACCCGTGCTGCCGCTGGCGCTCAGCGACCGCGACGCCTACCTTAGCCGACGGCTCCAAATCTACCCCGCCATCCAGTACCTGAACACTCAAACGGAGCCGAATGCAGGCGTAATCCTGCTCGACGAAACGCGCGGCTACTACCTGAACCGCCGCTATCTCTGGGGCAACGCGGGGCACCATCGGCTCATCCCCTACGACTCGATGCGCACAGGCGACGACCTCGCCCAGTGGATGCGCCAAAACCACTATGAGTATCTACTAATCAACCGCCAGTTCACTCCGCAGGGCGAGCCAGAGCCGTGGCGCGCGCTCTACTACGACGCGATTCAGCGCGGTCGGCTCACGCTCATGTTCGCCGAGCGCGCCGTGGAGGTGTATCGGCTCAACCCGACAGTCCCGAAATGAAAGAGTGCGCGAATTTACCGATCAATCTCGCCCAGCACGATGTCGATGCTACCAATCAGCGCGACCATGTCGGCGATTAAGCGTCCGACCGCCATCTTCTCCAACGCCTGTAGATTCATAAAACTGGGTGCGCGCGTGTGCATTCGGTAGGGGCGGTTCGTGCCGTCGCTGACAAAGTAAAAGCCCAGCTCACCTTTGGGGGACTCGACGGGTACATACGCCTCGCCCACAGGCGGGCGAAAGCCCTCCGTGTGGATTTTGAACCAGTGGATGAGCGACTCCATCGAGTGGTCAATCGCTGCGCGGGGCGGAGGCACCACTTTCAAGTCGCTGGTGTTAATCGGACCGCCCGGCAGACCGTCGATAGCCTGTTGCAGGATTTTGAGGCTCTCGCGCATCTCCGCCATGCGCACCAGGTAGCGATCGTACACATCGCCGCGTGTGCCCACAGGGATGTTGAACTCGAACTGGTCGTAGCCGCTGTAGGGGTTGGACTTGCGGATGTCCCACGCGAAGCCCGTGGCGCGGATGGTGGGGCCGCTCACCCCCAGCGCGAAGCACTCCTCAGTGGTGAGGGCACCTATCCCCATCGTGCGCTCGCGCCAGATGGGGTTCTGCGTGAGCATGCCCTCGATATCGTCAAGGGCTTTGGGCAGCTCCTTGAGCAGTTGGCGCAGGCGGTCTTCGAAGCCGTCGGGCATATCGCCACGCAAGCCACCAGGGCAAATCCAGCTGGGCATCATGCGCGCGCCCGACATCATCTCGAACAAGTCCAGAATCTTCTCGCGTTCGCGGAAGGCGTAGAAGAAGATGGTCATCGCGCCCAAGTCCATCGCGTGCGTGCCAATCCACACGAGGTGGCTGGCAAGGCGCGACAGCTCAGCTAAAATCACCCGCAGATACTGCCCGCGCGGGGGTATCTCCACGCCCAGAATCTTCTCGATAGCGAGCGAGAACGCCAGATTGTTATTGTTCGCCGAGAGATAGTCCATGCGGTCGGTCATCGGGAGCGCCTTGTGGTAAGTGAGGTACTCGGCTTCTTTCTCCATCCCCGTGTGCAGGTAGCCAATCACGCACTCCGCTTTCACAATGCGCTCCCCTTCCAGCTCGCACACCACGCGCAGCACGCCGTGTGTGCTGGGATGCTGGGGACCCATGTTGATAATCATCGTGCCCTCTTCGGTGCGCTCCACATGGGTGGCGACCGCCTCGGACGGGATAAACGCCTGTCTCATAGCAGGTGAATTGTACCTTGTTCGGGGGTGCTATCTGGGTGCGCGTTTCGTCGTCGGGGACGGTGGCAACGCCCAGAATGGCGTCGCACCCTGATAGCCCCACGATGCCTGAGTGCGCAGGGTATACTTAGCGCGAGGTGAGCGGGCGATGAATCGTGAATTCTTGGCGTTGGCGCAGGAGAAGTTGCGCGATTTGCAGATGGAGGCGCGCGCAGAGGGAGTGCGCTTAGGCGAACTGCGCAAAATCAACAAAGACTTCGCCAACGCCTACCGATTCCGACACATGACCGTGCAATACAAAGAGCCGCTCAAGCTGCGCCTGGAATCGGAAGTGCAGGGGCAGCGAATCATTTATATTTTGAACGGCGGGCAGAAGCTGGTGATTGCGCCCCGCCAGCGCGTGCGCGAGGATGTGTCCAACTCGCCAGGCAAGCGTCAGACGCCGATGGACTTCGGCTTCTTCACGCCCTCCGTCGCGAAACAGTTCGATGTGAAGTTTCTGCGCGAGGAACGCGAGAACGGCGTGCTTCTGCTGGTGTATGAACTGCAGTGGAACTACGGCGACGACGACGCGCGACATATCGTGTGGATCGACCCTGAGAAACGCTATTCGGCGCGGCGCGTATGGTACAGTCGCACGGGACGCTACCGCGCCCGCTTCGAATACAAAGAACCCGTGCAAGCTGCGCCCGGAATTTGGATTCCCAGCAAAGTGGAAGTGTATAATGCCGACCAGCGGTTCGGTGGGCGCACGGTCAACAGCAACATTCGCGTCAATCAAGGCTTAGATGACGAACTCTTCCGCGTCTGAACCGTTCGAGGCGGTCGCCCCCTACTACGACCTGCTGATGCAGAACATCCCCTATCTGTGGTGGATGCATTATGTGGAGACGCTACTGGACTACTTCGACCGCCCCGCGCAGAAAGTGCTGGATTTGTGCTGCGGCACGGGCAACTTGAGCGAGCTGCTCGCAATAAACGGCTATGAGGTGGTGGGCGTCGACCGC
>CALAMM010000064.1 GCA_937925775.1 uncultured Fimbriimonadales bacterium | reverse complement strand
CATCATCGGGTGGGGGCGATTTCCAATATTGCCCCCGCCGCCTTCTTGCAGGAGTCTTTTGCATTTTGGGGTATTTAAATGGTTACAGGAGGCTTAATTATGCGTACACGAGGGTTCACACTGATCGAACTGTTGGTGGTGATTGCGATTATTGCCATTTTGGCAAGCATCTTGTTCCCTGTCTTTGCGCAAGCGCGCGAATCGGCACGGCAGACCAACTGCATCAGCCGATTCAACCAGGTTTCGCGGGCGGTGGTGATGTATACCAGCGACTACGATACCACGCAGCCGCTGACCCAGTGGTTTGCGTCCTTCGCTGGTCAAGACAACTGCGATGACCGCATTCTGGCGCAGTTGATTATGCCGTATGTGAAGAACTGGGAGATGTTCCGCTGCCCGTCCGACCCGCAAGCGACCGATGCGATTTTGAATGTTTGTTCTGCTCTGAACGAGCAACCGTCCAACCAGCAGTGCATTCGTGAATATCGCTGGGCGCTCAAGACAAACCTGGGCTACAACTATGTCTATCTCTCCCCGATTATGCGCAATTCGCAAACGTATCGCTGGTACAACAAGCCAGCAACCGACGCACAAATTGGACGCCCTGCGCAGACGGTGCTGTTTGTCGATAGCCTCTGGTGGCGCGATCCCGCGTCTCGTCAGCCGCTGTGTGGTGGCAACTGGGTGGTGATGCCCCCATGCCGATGGTATCGGAATCAGGCAGGTCAAACGATTGACACCTTCACAATTGTACGAGGTGAGTGCGACAGCGGGCGCGCGAACGGCTGGTATGACTATCAAGGCAACTCCTGCGGGATGGGGGCACGCCCTGCCTGCTGGCGTTTGCAGACCGCCACAGGCTGGTACACTTGGATGGAGTTCGGTGGCACATGGCCCTTCCACCGACGGGAGCGGATGACTGTCGCCTTCGTCGATGGGCACGCGAAATCCTACACGCCTTCCCAACTCGCTCAGGGTTGCGACGCGCGCCCGCAGTGCGGCGGCTTCGTGCTGGATCCCGAACAGTACCTGTGGGATCTGGACGACTACGGGCGGTGATGCACGATGGAAGTCTCGAAACCAGTGGCGATTGGCTTGGTGGTGGTCGCGATTCTCGCGCTGGCAGCGGCGCTGTGGTTCACTTTCGGCGGCGGCGCGAGCCAAAGTAGCGTGCCTGAGTCCGCTTATCCCCAATCGGGAGGCGGAGAGGGCGTGGAAGCCATCGGCGCGGAGCCGCTCTACACAGGCTCAGGTCCTGCCACTTCACTGCCGTTAGAAGGGCAATCTGGCGGTGGCGGGCGGTGAACTGATTAACCACACTCCCAACCCCTCCCCCATACAATGGGGGAGGGGTATCTCGTGTACATCGGCATCTGCTCTCCCTTGCTTACGCAGTGGGAGCAAGGGTTCGGCTTCGGGTTTTCGTCGGCGGGCACGCCGACGCTACGAGTGGGGGTTGCACCTTGTCAGCGCAACGCCACGAATAGCGGCGCATTATACGAGGGCAAGCTTGGCGTTGTACCTTCAAGGAACCCAACCTACCCCATGCTCACTCCGGGCGCGTGTGGCGCCAGTGGGATGATTCTCTCGGCGACCTCGCGCACCGCTGGCAGCGTGCGCTCAGGATGGAGCGTAAGAAAGATAACCGTTCCGCCCGCGCCGCCCGCACCTGCGAGCTTAGCGCCCAGCGCGCCGTTTTCTAACGCCGCCTGCACCAGTTGGTCGAGCGTCTCACCGCTGCCCCCTAACTCCCGAATAATCGCGTAGTTCTCGTTCATCAGGTACGCGAGTTGCTTCCAGTCGCGATGGAGCAGTGCGCCCTTCGCCTCGCGGGCGAGCCTGCCGATGCGCGCCATGCCCGCTACGACTTCCGCTTCGCCAGCCTCCCAGCGGGCACGCAGGTTCGCATGCACTGTTCCTGAAAACCGCTTCCCGCCCGTCGTCGCCAGCCAGAGCGGGAGCGCAACCCCCTGCAGGTAGTCCTGCAACGGCTCGACGCACGCCAACGGCTCAGTCGGATCTTTCCCCAGCAGCTCCTTGTCTCGAAAGTCCATCAGGTTCAGCCCGCCAAACGCCGCCATGTAGAAATCCTGATACCCGCAGGCAACCTGCAGCAGTTGCGACTCGATGCGCCGTACGCGCTCCGCCAACTGATGGCGCGTTCCCCACTCCTCCTGCCGATAACGCAGCAAGCACGCCACAATCGCCGTCAACAGCGCGGATGAGCCTGCCAACCCCGACTGGGGGGGGATATCGGTCTCAATGCGCAACATAAAAGGGGCGCGCTCCACCGTGAAGCCTAACCCCGAAAGCGCGGCGCGACACACATCGAACTCGTCGGACTGCAACTCCAGCGTGTCGGGCACAAGCAGCTGGTGACGGGACTGAAAAGTGAGGCGCGCCGCAGGCTCCAAAGTGCAACGCGCTCGCAACGGCACGGCGCAGGAGATGACCGTACCCCCGTACATATCGCTGGGATTGCCGACTATCCCAGCACGCCCAGGCACAGAACACCGAATTGGGTGCATAGAAGGGCATTTCGATGGGGGGTGCGTGATTCCTGCTGCGCCCTGCGCTTGGTATAATTCCCGCACTATGAGACGCCTGAGCCTGCTTCTCGGTCTATTCTGGTGCTTCGTGTGGGCAAGCGATTATCAGCCCCTACTGAATCACGAGCGGATGACCGCGCTGTTTATCGAGATGGCGCGTATCGAAAGCGGCTCCGAGAACGAGGCGGCGATGTGTGAGTTTGTGGCGAAGCAGCTTCGGGAACTGGGCGCAGAGACGGTGCTCATCGACGAGGCAAGCAAACAAATCGGCGGCTCAGGTGGGAATGTATTCGCGCGGTTCAAAGGCACGGTGAACGCGCCACCCCTACTCCTCAACGCTCATGTAGACACCGTCTACTCCACGCAAAACATTCAAATCGTCCGCGACGAGCAGGAAATCCGCACGGACGGCACTACGATTCTGGGCGCAGACAACAAAGCGGGCGTGGCGATTATCTTGGAAGTGATACGCACCCTCAAAGAGCGCAACCTGCCCCATCCGCCGCTGGAGGTGGTGTTCACCATTCGCGAGGAGAAGGGGCTGTTGGGCGCGAAGGTGTTCGATACAAGCCTACTTCAGGCGCGCACGGGGCTGGTGGTAGATGGGCGAGAAGACCCCAGTGCGCTGTTCGTGCAGTCGCCCACCCACTGGAAGTTCGAAGTCGTGTTTCATGGGAGGGCAGCGCACGCAGGCGCAGAGCCTGAGAAGGGCAGAAACGCTATCGCCATGGCCGCCAAAGCCATCGCCCAAATGCGCTGGGGCAGGCTCGACGACGAAACCACCGCGAACATCGGCACAATTGAGGGCGGACAAGCCATGAATATTGTGCCCGACCGAGTGAAGCTGGTGGGCGAGTTCAGAAGTTTCGACTCCGAGCGTGTGAAAGCCCTCGCCGAACAGTGGAAGACACTGTGCGAGCAGGTCGCGCAGGAGTTTGAAGGCAGGGCAGAAGTCCATCTCAGCCAGACCTTCGCAGCCATCCGTCTTGCGCCCGATGAACCGATTGTCAAAGCGGCGGTCGCCGGGTTGAAGACGGTCGGCGTCGAGCCGCGGCTGGAGCGCACAGGGGGCGGCTCCGACGCGAACGCCTTTGCACTAAGCGGCATTCACTGCCTCGTGTTCCCCACAGGTGCCGATCGGATCCACACCCCGCAGGAGCGACTGATTCTGCGCAACTTTTACCTCTGCGGCGAAGGCGTGCTCCAGACCATCCTGCACTGGGAGAAAGTAGCGCGTTCGGCGGGAGCCAGCGGCTTTACACCACTGGCTCCAGCACCAGCAGCCGATAGATAGGCGAATCGTTCAGCCGAAACTCCACCGTGCGCAGCACGCGGTAGTTCCCGCCACGCCACAGGAGCAAGGCGTTCTGAGAGAGTTGGACGCTCGGCGCGACCGCCACCGCCCAAAGCGGACGCGACAGCGCGTCCAACTCGCCCTGCGTGAAAAGCCAGCGCAGCAGTCCTGTCGGCGGACGGAAAAAGAGACCCCGATAGTTCTGCCCGCCCGCCTGAAACGACTCGCCGTAGCGACGCAACCACGAGTTTAGATAGGCGCGTACAATCATTCCCCCTCCTCCTCTCGTACACGGTAGACAAAGAGCAGTTGTGCATCCCGCTTCAGAAACGGTTTGAGGCGAGCATAGCCCTGCGCCTTAAGACCTGAGGGGTCGCGCGGATTGCGCAGCGCGGGCGGCTCGACCTGCAGCCAGCCGAGCCGAAATCCTGTCCACACCCCCACCTCGCGATAGAGCGTCGCGCTCATCTCGCCTGCGATGACCTCCAACGCACCCAGATTCAGCGTCGCCCGTAAATCCGCATCGTTGGAGTTGAGATATTCAGGCTCCAACGCATAGCGCAGCGCGGGCAACATCTCGGCGATGAGCGCGTCGATCTCGGCGTCGTACTCGTTGCTCATGAGGCGCAGCTTGCGTTTCACATCGGAACGGGATACCGTGAGCATAAATCACCCTCCCCTGCAGCACGGACCTTCCCCTCCGTGCTACGGCTTGTTGGTTTCCTGCCAGTGTGTAATGGCGTGGCGCAGGCTCACAAGAGCATCGCGCACATCATCCAGCGCGAGTTCGAGCCGTTCGTAGCTTGCTTCGGTGCGGGCAACGCTCGCACGCAGGTAAGCGATGAACTCGTCCGTAATCGCCTGCTCCTGACGCTGAGCCGCTTCCACCAGTTTGTCCATCCGCACCAGTATCTGGCGGGTGAGCAAAAACGCCCAGCCCACCAGCGCGCTGATAATCGGAATGAGTTGCGTCCAGTCCATCGTTTCCCTCCGTTATGGGTTCCAACGCTCCAGGCGATAGAGAACCACTTGGCGTAGCGCGCTCTCGACCTGTTCAACGGTCTGCACGGGCACGCGCAGACGCTGTGCGAGCGCGTCGCGTTGAGAGGCGGGCAGCCGCAGGGCGCGCTCGTTCAGCCACCGTATCAGCGTCGGCTTCAGCGCGCTCCACGCCCAGCGCAGAATCGTCTGCTTCATACGAACTCACCTCCTCAATCTCCAGCAGGGGACAGCTCCGAATAGCCTCCGTCAGCGCACCTTCATCGAGCAGGATGAACTCAGGCGCGTTCGGGAACCAAATGCCCCCCTTGCGATAGCCACGAAATAGGGGATGGGGTTTCGCGGAAACTCGATAGCGCCGCATCAGTTTCACCGTAGTATCGGGATACATCATGCAAGGCGCGTCAACTGGTTCTCCGCGCCGACATCGTGCGCGTCGTCATCCACACAGACCTCGAGGAACTTGAAAAAACCCGCCCTGACCGCGATATGCGCCCCCTGCCAGTTTCACCCAGTAAAGCTATGGCAAGTGGCTATTCTTCATCGGTGATGAGATGCAGTTTGCTCAGCCACTCTTCCATCGGCTTGAGCAGATTGTAGGCGGTAAAATCCAGGTGCACGGGCGTGATGGACACATAGCCGTGGGCGACAGCGTAGACATCCGTGCCCGGCTGGTCGCGCTCCTCCACGAGGCTCCCCGTAAGCCAGTAGTAGGGACGCCCTGCGGGGTCAACGCGCGTCTCAATTCGGTCGGCATATTGTCGCCTGCCCAGCGCCGTAATCTGATAGCCCCTAATCGCACGGGGCGGCAAGTTTGGCACATTCACATTCAGAAAGGTATGTTTGGGCAGGGGATGCTCGCGCAGCAGGCGGGCGATATTCAGCGCCGCAAGCGCGGCGGTCTCATAGTGCAGCGGGGGCAGCTCGCTTTGGAACGGCTCGTTGGTCGCTTCGGCGCGGGCTAAGGGTAGCACCTCCTCCGCCGCCAGCGAGACGGCGATTGCGTTCACGCCGTGTATCGCGCCTTCAATCGCCGCGGCAATCGTCCCAGAGTAGGTCAAATCCCAGCCCAGATTCGGTCCCGCATTAATGCCCGATACCACAAGGTCTACCTGATGGTTCAGCACCGCGTGGGTGCCCAGCGTTACACAGTCGGTCGGCGTGCCGTTTGTGGCGTAGGCGATGGTGCCGTCGGGCAGATGAACCCGGTGCAGGCGCAGGGGCTTGTGCAGCGTAATCGAGTGTCCAGTTGCGCTACGAGGTCGGTCGGGCGCAACAATAAAGACCTCGCCGAGGGGCTTCAACCGCTGCGCCAGCACGCGAATCCCCTCGGCGTACACCCCGTCGTCGTTGGTGACCAAGATGCGCATTACTCTGCGCCCTCGCCCACGAGTTTGTCAGGAATAACCCCCAGCCACTTCTTGAGACGGTAGAGGGTCGTGTCGCGGTGCAACTCGGCGATTGCGCGGGTAAGCGGAATCCCCTTGGGGCAGACCTTCACGCAGTTTTGCGCGTTCCCGCACCCTGTAATCCCTTCAGGTCCCGTCAGCACCTCCAACCGCTCGTTCGCCAGTGTCGCCCCCGCGTAGTGCAGGTTAAACAACTTCGCCTGAGCAATCGGGGCAGGACCAATAAACGCGGAATGCTCATTGTACTGAGGGCATGCCTCCATGCAGCAGCCGCAGGTCATACACCGAGCGAACGCATAGCGCAGCTCGCGCGTTGCGTCGTCGACGCGCGGCCCCGGACCCAAGTCGTGGTAGCCGTCCATCGGAACCCACGCCTGCAGCTTCTTGAGCGCCTCGAACATCCGACTGCGGTCGACAATGAGGTCGCGCACAACGGGGAACTTGCTCATCGGCTCCAAAGTGACCTCGATAGTATCCCCCTTGTGCACGCCCACCTGATCAATGAGCGCCGCGCAGGACTGCTGCACCCTGCCGTTCACCACCATCGTGCAGGTGCCGCATACCTGCTCCAAGCAAGCGGCTTCCCAAGCGGGCGGCGAAACAGCGCGTCCACTGCTATCGACAGGGTTGCGCTGGATCTCCATCAGACAGGAGATGACATTCATGTTCGGGCGGTAGGGCAAGGTAAACTCTTGCCAGTAGGGCTTCTGGTTTGGTCCGTCCTGCCGGCGTACCTTCAAGCGGATGGTGCGAATAGAGCCGTTGCCGTTTTTCATACAGGTTTCGCCTCCAACAGTGATTATACCCTATCGGAAGCCACGAAACTCACAAGGGCACAATTCCCCAGAAGGCACTGGAAACTTTTTCAGGGCTTTCGGGGTATAATTGCAGTATCCGACAACACAGGGGGTATATCACGATGGCAAACGCAACGACGGTCAAGGAGAAGGTGCGTCTGAATGACGCCGAGTTCGAGATTACGCTGAGGCCCGTGCTGCCCAACACGGAGAACGACCCGATGGTGCTGGATCAACCGCTGCCGACCCCTGAGGAGATTCTGGAGCGGGTGCCCTCCATCGAGCGACTACCGCGCTGGGAAGATGGAGCGTTCTAAGCCATGAACGCACGGCTCCAACGGATTGCATACGAGGTCGCGCTCGCAGCGGCGCGCTACTCGCAGACCAAGAGCGCCGACTACGACGACGAAGCAGGTAGCTGGGTGGTCATCAAGGACTTCCCTCTACCCCCCGGCTACAACTACGAACAAACCGATGTACTCATTCTGCTACCGCCGAACTACCCGCAGACCCCGCCCGACTGGTTTTATGTCGACGATAACCTGCGCTTAGCCGACGGCAGAAAGCCCAGCCATGTCTTCTACAACGAGACCCGCTTCGACCCCAACCGAGCCAGCCAAATGATCGACGCTCCGCCCCAGATGAAGGGTTGGACGGCATGCTGCCTACACATCCGCAGCTGGAGACCTGCCGCCAACCCTCTGGAGGGGCACTCCCTGCTGAGCGTGTGCGAACTGATTCGAGGCGCGCTCAAACGCTGGCGAGGCAACCTGAGCCATCTCATGGCGCCCTCTTTGGACGCGCTGGACGCTCTTGAGGACGACGAAGATCCCTTCGCATGAGTGGTGAAGTACGGATTCCTCACGCGCTGTGGACGCGCCTGCGCGCGACCCTCCTTGCCGACACCAGCGTGGAAACGAAATGTTTCCTGCTCTGTCGGACCCTGGAGAGCGAGTCGCGGGTGGTGTTCCTCGCGCGCGAGGTGGTGCCTGTCCCCGACGACGCCTACGCCCACCGCACGCACAGCCTCGTGGAAACGCGCCCTGAGTTCGTGCATCAGCTGCTGGTGCGCTGCGCCCGCGAGGGCTACAGCCTGCTGGAAGCGCACACCCATCCATGGAGTGCAAACCCGCGCTTCTCGTCCATCGACGACCGCAGCGACCTGCTGAAGTTCCAGACCACCCAGAGCATGTCGCCCCCCTTCCGACACGGTAGCCTCGTGTTCGGCTACGATATGAGCTTCGAGGGGCGTTTCTGGGACTATCAGCGCGAGCGCATCGCCCCAATCACCCGACTACGCATCCTCCGCGCGCCCCTGGAGACGCGCTACGGCACCGGGCAGAAACCGCTCTGGCTGGACAAAGCGGAGCAAAGTGTGTACGACCGTCAAATTCGGGCGTTCGGGGCGGAGGGACAAGCAATTCTGAGCAGTTTGCGCATCGCGCTGGTGGGCGCGGGCGGCTTAGGGTCGCAGATTGCGCACGCGCTCGCGCTGTTAGGGGTCGGTCAGATTCTGCTGATCGACCCCGATCGGCTGGAGCTGAGCAATCTGAATCGGGTTGTCGGCGCGAGCTATGCGCAGGCGCAGCGCGGGTGGCGTAAGGTGCGTGCGCTGGCGCTTCGGCTCAACCGCGCGCGCCCTCCTGAAATGCGCACTATCACGCCCCTGCCCCACGATGCCCGCTCGCCCCAAGTGCTCGCCCACCTGCTCGGTTGCGACCTCATCGTCGGAGCGGTGGACCGCGCTGTCGTGCGCCAGTATCTGAACACTGTCGCGATGTGCGCGCTTATCCCCTACTTGGATGCGGGCGTGGGCGTGCGCAGCGAGCGCGGGAAACTTGCCCAAGGCGGCGGTCAGGTGCAACTCATCCTACCTGGCGAAACCGCCTGCATCGCCTGCGTGGAACGCGGCATCCGCCAGAGCGTCGAGGAACAACTCACGCCCCATCAACGCGAACTCTCCCTCCGCGGCGGCTACATCCAAGGCGAACCCATCCCCAATCCGCAGGTGGTGTTCCTCAACGGCGTCGTGGGCAACCTGCTCGCATGGGAACTGGTAAAACTCGCCACAGGATGCGCACCCGTGCAGCCCTATGTGTATTACGACCTACTCCAACAGCAGGTGTTCCCCGCCCGCGCCGAGCGCAACCCCCACTGCCTGCTCTGCTCGGAGCATCCCGATAGCCTGCTGGGGCAAGGGCTACACGGGCTGAGGGGGTACATCCTGCGCGTGGATAAGCGCAAGCGAAGGGGGAAACCGATCCCTGCCCCGCGAAGGAGCTAAACGATGGCAAAGCCCATCCCCGTCAACCGACGCTGGCAAGAGAATCAGCGCTTGCGTCAAAGCAGCGGCGCGGGTGCTGCTCCTGCACAGCCTGAGCAGGCGCACTCACCACGCCCCAATCCCCGCCAGATGCTCGTAAACCCGCGCGAGCCGCTTTCCGCAGAAGCATCCGAACCCCACGCGCTCGTGCAGGCAGTTCAAGGGATTGAAATTCTTGTCCCGCCGCGTGTTATCCCCGCGCGTTATCGCGAGACCTGCACTGCGTGTGGCGCGCTCATCCATCCGGGCGACCCCATCACTCGCCACCCCCGCTGGGGCTACTGGGTTCACGAGGGCTGCCGCAATCGCTCGCAGCGGGTTGCGCGGCGCGTCATCGAGGCCCGCTACCGGGGTTTCTGCACCGCCTGCGCTCGCCCCATCATCCCTGGCCAACCGATTACCCCACGGCGCGGCTACGGCTGGGTGCATCTGGAGTGCGCCCCAGACGAGCCACCCAGCGAAGGCAACTCCCCAAGCGAGGGGTAGTCCCTTCAGAGCTGCCCTCCCGCCACGCGGTACGCCTCGCCCGTGATGTAGCTCGCCTCGTCTGAAGCCAAGAACACCACCAGGTTCGCCACATCGTCGTAGGTGCAGCCGCGCCCCAGCGGAACCTGCGCCTCGTAATACCGACGAATCGCCTCCTCTGGCAACCCCCACTTTCGCGCGTACTGCTCAAACAGCGTCACTTGCCACATCGGCGAATCGAGCAGGTTGCCCGGACAAACCGCGTTCACGCGAATCCCATACGGGGCTAAATCCATCGCGATGCTCTGCGTCAGCCCAATCCCGCCGAACTTGCTGGCAGCGTAAGCGCAGTTCTTATAACTCCCTTTCAACCCCGATTTGGAGTTAATCTGAACAATCACGCCGCGACCCTGCGGCTTCATGAGCCTTGCCGCCTCGCGGGCGCACAAAAAATAGCCCGTGAGGTTCACATCGAGCTGCCACTGCCACTGCTCCAGCGTCATCTCGGTCAGCTCAGCGGAGTGGATGACGCCTGCATTCGCCACGAGAATATCCAACCTGCCGAACTGGCGGGCAATCTGTTCGACCGTGTTCACCACTTCCTGCTCGTGGCGAACATCGCAGGGCAGAGCCAGCGTCGCGCTGTGGGGATACTGCGCGTGGATTGAGTCGGCGACGGCGTTCAGCCGCTCTACCTGAATATCACTCAGCGCCAGTCCGCTGCAGCCTTCTTGGGCGAACCGATACGCTAACGCCTCGCCCAGCCCCTGCGCTGCGCCTGTAATCCACGCTATGCGTCCCTGTAAACGCATCTATCCCACTCCTTCAATCGGCTCCACGACGACCGCCGTGCCGTATACCAAGATTTCCGCCGCGTTCGCGGTGATATTGCCCGACACGAAGCGCACATTCACAATCGCGTTCGCGCCCAGTCGCGCCGCCTCTTCCAGCATGCGACGCTCCGACTCCGCCCGCGCGTTGGAGAGCATCTCCGTATACTCCTTTAGCTCGCCGCCCACCAACTGGCGTAGCCCTGCCAGAAAATCTTTGCCTAAATGCGTTGCACGCACTGTATTCCCTTTCACAACGCCCAGCACTTTCACTATGCGGTAGCCGGGCACTTCAGGTAGTGTGGTGATGAGCATGCGTTTCCCTCCTTGCAAAGAAGGGTTCGCGCACGGCGACACGATTCCTGCCGAGCCGCGATGCCTCGCATCCGTCCACCGCGTCTCTTCAAGACCGCCTCCGCCCTACTTCAACGATATCGGTTTGAAGAACCACCAGCTCGCGAGATCGCGCTGGTCGGCATAGTGGGGCGAGGTGGGGTCTTCACTTTGCCCTGGCGGCAACACCGTCTCCCCGAAAAACGGCTCGCCCAGCTGAATAATCTGAATGTACGAGCCGCGGTCGGTGTAAGGAACGCCCGGCAGGGCATCACCCCAGTTCATGCGCGGCGCGGTATAGCGCCACAGAGCCATCCCACCACCGTACTGACGCTTCAACTGCGTCAGCGCGTCCGCCAGCGCAATCGTCAACACTTCCTCAGGCTTTTTGCCGTTGAAGTAATCGAACTGGCGTGGCACGGGGGCTTGCTTGCCCAGCAGGGCGTAGGCGATATAGCTGGGCTGGATGGCAAGGCGGAACAGCGCAGGGTCGAAAAAGTTGCCCAAATCGTCAGCAAACACCCGGTTGCGCGTCGCATCGAGCCAAGCATCCCACAGCACTTTCGCCGCGCTCCCCTCGCGTTCATAACAATCCCACGATTCGAGCAAGCGTACCGCCGCACGCATCTCGTCCGTGAAGTTGCGCTCATTCCGCTTCACCACGCGCAACATTATCGGCAGCAGCTTTCCTGCGTCCTCATCATACTCGGCGATGTCGCGGAGATACGCCTTCACATCGTCGATAGTCAGGTACGGCTTACTGCGAAGCAACTCATTCAGCCGATGCACGCGGAAAATCATGCCCCACACAGGCGTGTCGGCGTTCTCCCACCACACCGCAGGCTTGTTGTTCCAATTCACAATATAGCCCTGCTTAGGGTTCACGACGCGCGGCATCTCCGCGAACGGCATAATCCCTTTCCAGTCGTATTCGCCGGTGCCCAGCACGGGCAGGCGGGGGTCTACGCCCTCCGCGCGAATCGGCGGGCGTCCACAATAAAAGTAGGCGATGTCCCCCGTGCGTGTGGCGCAAAACGCATTGAACGAGGCGGGAATATGCGCGGCGGCGCTTTCGAAGTCCGCCACCGTGCGCGCGGTGAGAAAGCCGTAAAACGCCTTGAACGCCTCAAGCTCGGACTGCCAGTAGCTCAGGCGGAGGCTTACCGCCACGGCATTCCGAGCGTCGAGAGCCACCACAGGCCCGTACACGCTCCGATACACAGTCAGCTCGAGGGGATCCGCGCCCTTGACGCGAATGACCTCCGTGCGTTTCTCCAAGCTGCGCCAAGTGCCCTTGTACCAGTAGCGTTCAGGGTTCTGCGGATCCAGCTTCAAGATAAAAGCGTCCACGAGGTCGGCAACGCCGGAGGTGAATGTCCACGCAAGATGCTCGTTGGTTCCTATCAGCACGCCTGGCACGCCGGGGAAGGTCATCCCGCGTGCGTTGATGCCCGCCCCATTCAGGTGAATTTCGGCGGCGATGTGGGGCAGGCTGAAGCCCATCTGCGGCGCCCCCACCAGCATGGGCATCCCCGTCGCCGACTTGCTCGGACTAATCAAGAGGGCGTAGCTGCCGAACTGCGTATACAGCCCATGTTCGCGGGCGAACTCTATCTGCGCTTCGCCCGTCGCAATCCGCAGGGCTGGCAGCAGCACATTCAACCCAATATCAGGCAGCAGCTCGAGGTGGTCGCGCATCTGTTTCAGGGTCTGGCGCGGGTCGCGGCGGTGCGCCTTGCGTCGGTCGTCTTCAGGGGGCACTGTGGTCGGCGAGGTCGGGTCCTGAATCCAAAGTAGGTCGTTCGCCCAGACAGCAGCGAGGTCTTTATTGCGGGCTTTGAGCAGCTGATACAGGGCGTAGTTGCGCAAATCGCCCGCCGACATCACCCCGCCGAAGCGACGGAGCATCATCACCGCGATGGCGACCGTGTCCGTCGGTCGCCACGGGCGCGGTCTGATACCGTGTTCGGCATACTGCTTGGGGAGCTTACCAGCGTGTTCGGCTTCTATCATCCACGCGGTGATGCCCGACGCAAATGCGTCCAACGCCTCCTTGAGCTCAGGGGGGAGGCGGTCGATTTGCGCCTGCAGCTCCGCTTCGGTGTAGCCCTCCATACGCGCCGCCTTGTCCTGCTCCAAAGCCCGACTGCCCATCAACTCCGCCATCTCCCCCCGAGCCTGACGACGGTACAACTCCATCTGCCAGAGCCGGTCTTGGGCAATCGCGTAGCCGTTGCCGTAAAGCAAACCGTACCGCGTCGTCGCATGCACCGTAGGCACGCCGTAGCGATCACGCACAACGCGCACAGCGTCGCCACGCACATACAGCGTCGTCTCCTGCGCCCAGCACGCATACACAACACACGCGCCCAACAAAAACGCCAGTCCTGTCCGCATCGTCATAATGAAATGCCTCCTTGTGGAAATGCAACTTCGCACAAGGAGGCTCTTCGACCCAGCGTTCGAGAATCCTGCACCTTCAGAAACTCAGCCCGTAGGTCGTGCTGAAATAAATCACTTTCGCCTGAACCCCAAGCTGAAGACGCAGGTTATTATCGTACACATAGCGCAGCGCGAAGTTCGAATCCACGCCATTGTATTCGCCCACGACAGAGAACTGATTATTCAGGAACACCTCGCCACCTCCAATTACCTTATCGCGATAGATGCCCGTACCGTAGCCCGCATGCAGTCGCAAGCCAACCGCGCGCTCCGATATTTGAGACGGCACACGCACATTCACACTCGCAACTCCGTAAACCGTCTTATTGATGGCGTCGAAGGGGTCAATTACGCCGAACCCCAGCTCCAGCCAATCGAAGTTCTGTGGAATGATGGTTACCTTGCCAGTGGCGATGATTTTGTTGTTCTGGTTGTTGCGATTGACCACCACGCCGCCGATCTCCACGCTGTCGAAAATCCCCCAGTTCAGCGACACGGTACGGATGTTCTGTCCCATCGCCACGCCCAACTGGAACCGATCCTCGCGCGTGGTGGTGGAAGTAGGCACAGTAATCAGCCCTGTGGGGCCCAGCAGGGTGTTCACTCGGATAG
>CALAMM010000063.1 GCA_937925775.1 uncultured Fimbriimonadales bacterium | reverse complement strand
CTCGGCGTCGGCGTTCTCTATCGCCGTTTGCATCGGGGTGGGGGTGCAGGCGTGCGCGTGTTGTAGGCAGGCGCAGTATTCGGCTTCTAAGCGACGGCAGCGGGCAAGCGTGCGCAGGTGTTCGGCGACGACATTCCGTGTGAGCAGGCGCAGGAGCTTTTCATCAGGCGTCGGCTCGTCCCACGGGTATACGCCGCGTCGGTGGTGGTAGCGCAGCAGAATATCGCAGGCGCAGGTTTCGGCGTCGTCGTGCGCCACGCCTGCACCCAAGCACAGGCGTGCAAGGCGCACAAGCCACTCCCCAGGCATCGTTGCCATCGGTTGCCTCCCCAAAGCGATGCAGAGAGTATACCACTTATTCCCCCTGCGTATGGAGTATAATACCAGCTGGAGGGAGGCTCGCTATTCCCAGATTGCACTACGATTATGAGCGTGTGCAGCCGCCGTGGCTCACGCGGTTTGTGATGTCGGGCGGCTGGGCGCGTGCGCTGCGCTGGCTGATACTGGTTGTGGCGGCGGCGGTGGCGCAAGGCGTGTGGGCGCATCCGTTGCGAGTCGGTTTGGCGACGCCCGATTTCCCGCTGCTCATCTTAGCGTGTATCGCGCTGCTGACCAACCCGAACACGGCGGCGTGGGCAGGCTTTCTCACGGGGCTGCTGCACGCGAGTATGCTCGAACAGACGGTGGGTAGCCTGGTGATTAGCCGCACGCTTGCGGCGACCGCCGTCGCCTACCTGCCGATGCTCCTCTCCAAACGCCACCCGTTCAGCATCGTCCCCGCTGTGATTGCGCTGACCTTGCTCGCGCAAGGCATGCTCTACCTCGCGGCGCCCACCCTCTCTGGCGGCGCATTCTGGCAGGGAACTCTGGGGAGCATGGTGTATAATATAGGTTTGGCGATACCCGTCTACTGGCTTGTCCAGCGCATCGTACCGCCCGAAGCGGACGACGACACGGTTTTGTGGAACAATTGACGATGATGTATGGTACTAAAACTCAGGAGGCATCACTGCAATGGCGCAGACGATAATTGAGCGAGAACGCCACACTGAAGAGCGCAGCGCCTACGCGATTGCGATTCGACAGCTGGAGGCGGCAGCGCATTATTTGAATTTGGATCGGAGCCTGCTGGAGATACTCAAGCATCCCCGTCGCGAGTTGATTGTGAACTTCCCTGTGAAGATGGACGACGGCTCCATTCGCGTCTTCACGGGCTATCGCGTGCATCACAACCCGGCGCGCGGTCCCGCAAAAGGCGGCATCCGCTACCACCCCGAAGTCACCTTAGACGAGACGCGCGCGCTGGCGATGTGGATGACTTGGAAATGCGCGGTGGTCAATATCCCTTACAGCGGCGCGAAGGGCGGCGTGGTGTGCGACCCCAAACGCCTTTCCATCCACGAGCTGGAGAACCTCACCCGACGCTATATCACCGAAATCTCGATGATGATAGGTCCCGAATCGGACATCCCTGCGCCCGATGTCGGCACGAACCCGCAGGTGATGGCGTGGATTATGGACACCTACTCCATGCACAAGGGCTACACGGTGCCTGCGGTGGTGACGGGCAAGCCGATTGCGATTGGCGGCTCGGAAGGGCGACTGGAAGCCACAGGGCGCGGCGTGATGGTGATGGCACATGAGGCGCTCAAGCAGATGGGGCGTTCGCTGGAAGGCGCGTCGGTCGTCATTCAAGGCTTCGGGAATGTCGGCTCGGCGACCGCGAAGCTGATGCATCAGGCAGGCGCGAAGGTTATTGCCATCTCCGATGTGCGCGGCGGGATCTATAACCCGAACGGGCTGAACATCCCCGCCCTGCTGCACTGCGCTGGGCGCGACGGGTGTATCCAAGCCTATCGCGACGCCGAACTGATCACGAACGAGGAGCTGCTCGAACTGCCCTGCGATGTGCTGGTGCCCGCTGCGCTGCACGGCGTGATTACCGCCCACAACGCCGACCGTATCAAAGCCCGCGTCATCGTGGAAGCCGCGAACGGACCTGTGACGCCCGACGCCGATGAGATCTTGGACGACAAGGGCGTGCTGGTCGTGCCCGATATCCTCGCGAACGCAGGCGGCGTAATCGTCTCCTACTTCGAGTGGGTGCAAGACCTGCAAGCCTTCTTCTGGGAAGAGGATGAGGTGAACCGTAGGTTGGAGAAAGCCATGCGCCGCAGCTTTGAGCATGTCGTGCAGACCGCCGAGCAGAACAAGGTGAACCTGCGCATGGGCGCGTACATCATCGGCGTCAAGCGCGTGGCGGAGGCGACCACCATTCGGGGAATCTATCCCTAAGCGATGGCGACTCGGCAACCACCCGCACTGGGACGGTGGGGCGTGACTGTCGGGCTATAGCGTGTTGCCCAGCGCAGCACACGAGTGGTTGCGTTTCCGACAGGCGCGAACAGCAAGCGGAACTGAGAGTGTTCAGGAAACCTTCAGGGGCTTCGACTTGAGTGCAAGTGCGCTTTGTGAGCAAAATTCAGTCCAAGCGATGCCCCTCAGGGCTACTCTTGAAGCGCAGGCAAGAATGTTTGTGCAACAGAACTTGGAGAGAACTATGCCCGTGCATCATAGCGAAGGAACGCAACGCCGGTTTGTCGTGGGTGTTGGGCAGTTTAAGCCCACTAAAGGGCGCTACGAGCGCAATCTGGAGCAGATTGGGCTGCTGATGCGCCAATCGCTTCAAGAGGGCGTCGATGTGTTGGTGCTCCCTGAAACGGCGACCACGGGCTATTTTCTCGAGGGAGGCGTGCGCGAGCTGGCGATGCCGGCATCCCAGCTTCTGGGCGACCTTGCCCGACTCTACGCTGACCTGCAGCCCAACCGCCCTCTTGATATCTGTGTCGGCTTCTACGAGTATCTCGACGGCGAATATTTCAACTCTGCGCTCTATGCAACTTTAGAGCCAAAACCTACACAGTCGCGCATTCTCCATGTGCATCAGAAATTCTTTTTGCCGACCTACGGAGTGTTTGAAGAGGAGCGGTTTGTAGCTCGCGGCAGGCGACTGGAGGTGTTCCCTACTCGTTTCGGGCGCGCGGCGATATTAATCTGTGAGGATGTGTGGCACTCGGTCACCAGCACGATTGTGGCGTTGAAGGGGGCGCAGGTTATCTATGTGCCTACCGCCTCACCTGCGCGCGGGTTCCACACAGAGCAAATCGAGAATGTCGAGACATATCGGCGCATGCTCACTCAGATAGCAAGCGAGCACACCGTGTATGTGGTGCAGTCGAGTCTTGTCGGCTTTGAGGGCGGCAAGGGGTTCGTCGGCGCTTCGTGGATTGTGAACCCCTTCGGCAAGCCGATGGCTCAGGGTCCTATCAACCAAGAGGCGTTGCTGGTCGTACCGCTTGATTTGGATGATATCGCGATTGCCCGTGCGCAGCTGCCCCTGCTGTCGGACTTGCGTTCCGTGATTGCCGACTTGGCGTTGCAGTTCGAGCGGCTGGCGCGTTCTGAAGCGCTGTAGGCTACCACAACGCGACGCCTGCGAACACGGTGGTATACAACTCCACCTGCGCTTCGACGGAGACCACCTCCAGCCGTGCGATCGGGAGGTTGCGGTCTTCCATCGCTTCCTCCGCCATCGCAGCGACCAGTTCACGGGCTTCGCGCTCGGTCATCGTGCCCGCGGTCTCCATGATGACGCCAACCGCGTTCGGCTCTGCAGGGAACGCCAGGGACACGGCAGCGGCGATAGTGCGCCCCTCTTCGTCGGAACTGAACGCGCCGTAGGCAATCGGCAGGAGGCTCCCTTTCGGCACTTCGACAACGGGGCGCCACTGCACTCCTGCGGGCAAGATGCTGGACACACGCAACAGGTTGTAATCGGCGAACCCTGCCTGCCTCAAAGCCCGATCGAACGACACCAGTTCAAACGCCGAGACGCCCACACCCGCGCTCGCCGTGCAACACCGCGCGAGCTGCGTCAGCGCCGCAGCGCTGTATTGTCTGACCTCTTGCATAGCCAATCTCCTCAAGCGATAGACTGGGCATTCTATTTCCACCTGAGCGCAAGTTCTCCTGCAGGTGCGGCGCGGGAAATTGCTAAGCTCTCTCCGTGAGGTCGTCCCAATCCCCGACGCGCAGCACTTCGCGCTCCAGCGTGATGCCGTAAGTTTCGTACACGATGCGCTCGATATGTTGGGCGAGCTGATCGAAGTCGCGTGCGGTCGCCCAGCCGCAGTTGATAAGAAAGTTTGCATGCTTGCGGGAGACGCATGCGCCGCCCACCCTGTAGCCCTTCAGCCCGCACGCCTCAATCAGGTAGCCTGCGGGCACGACGCCAGCCGTGCGCATCGGCGCAGGTAGGTTCGGCAGCCGCTCCGCCAGCGCACGGTCATATACATTCTTGAAAAAGCTGCCTGCCGACGACTCAGGGGGCTGTTTGAGAATGCGCTGGCGTTGGAACTCTCGCGCTCGGCGGAGAATATCGAGCCGACGGTCGGGCTTGAGACGCAGGCGCACCGCCAGCAGGCTGGTCGGGGGCGCGTTGGGACGACGCAGACGACTGTCTCGATACGAAAACTCCATCCAGTCAGGGGCAACGCGCATCCGCCTCCCTTCCGAGACTATATCCAGCTCGACCAGCAGGTCGGCGATGTTGCTTCGATACGCGCCTGCGTTCGACACCAGCGCGCCCCCCAGCGTGCCTGGGATGCCCACAGCGAACTCCAGCCCGCTCAGCCCTGCCTGTGCCGTCTTCAAAAACAGCTCGCGAAACGCCACACCCGTCTCCGCGTAGGTCACTTCGCCTATCGCCATTCCCTGACAGGCATTATAAAGCACCAGCGCAGGGATACCCTTATCGCTCACTAAAATGTTGCTACCGTGCCCCATGATGAACACGGGCACGGCATTTTGGTGCGCCCAGAGCGAGATCCGGGCGAACTCTTCGAGGTCGCGCGTCTTGTAAAAGAGCGCTGCAGGACCGCCGACACGCAGGGTTGTATGACGACGCAACGGCTCCGCACGGCGCGGTACGCCGATGCAGAGCCGCGACAACGCTTCCCGCAGGGCATCCCAGTTCATCCGACGGCACGCAGCACTTTGCCCGCCTTCAAACAGCGCGTGCAGACCCGAATCCGCCGCACGGTCTTCCCACCGTTCACATAGGCCCGCACCGTCTGCAGATTCGGCGACCACTGACGCTTCGATTTGGGCGCGCGGTAGCGCCACTGACCAGAGTGCTTGTGCTGGATGCTGTGTCCGAACATCGGACCTTTGCCGCAGATTTCGCAAACCTGTGCCATGATAGCCTCCTGTGTCGCTGAGGCGGTATTATACCCGAACGGCACACAAGGTTGAGCTGGCAATAACGCTGGGGCACGCAGGAATCCCGCTTCGTTCGTCGAACCGCGGACTTGGTGAGAACGATGCAACGCATTCCAGAAGCGGAGTTAGCCGCCTACTTAGAGCGCATCCCCCAGTGGACGCGCGAAGGTATCGAAATTGCCCGCTGCTTTACATTTCGCGACTTTCGGGAGGCGATGGGCTTCGTGGTGCAAGTTGCCCTGCTTGCCGAACGCGCCGACCACCACCCCGATATCGAGATTCGCTACAAGCAGGTGACGCTGCGCCTGAGTACGCACTCGGCAGGCGGGCTGACCGAGAAGGACTTCGAACTGGCGCAACAGATTGACCGATTACAGGTATAATCTGCGTATGCCTGTTCCGCAGTCTACCTGCACGCGCTTCGCAAGACGCTGGCGCCTCACAGAAAAGATACCCACAAGTTTCTTGGAAGGGTATCGCGGGTATGCGTTTGGAAAATCTTACTGAAGCGGAGTGATGGGGCAAACTCATGCAGGGCATACCGATTGTCTCTACCGAGCAGATGCGCTTGCTGGATCGGGCGGCGATTGAGCAGGACGGCGTTCCGTCGCTGGTGCTGATGGAGCGTGCGGGCTACGGCGTGTTTCAGCGTGTTGCGGAGTGGTTCGCGCCGATAGCGAGCAAGCGCGTGGCGGTGCTGGTGGGCAAGGGCAACAACGGCGGCGACGGCATGGTGGTCGCACGCTACCTGCACGAGGCGGGCGCGAAGGTACATCTCTGGCTCGCCTGTGCCCCCGACGAGTTCAAGGGCGACGCCGCCCTGCAGTGGCGGATTATCCAAGCATATGGCATTCCCGCGCTGCCTGTTCCCGATGCGCCCGACCCTGCCCTGTTTCGCGACGAAGACCTGCTGATTGACGCCCTGCTGGGGATTGGCGTGCGCGGCACCGTAAGCGAGCCGCTAAGCCATCTTATCGGGGCAGTTAACCGCAGTGGACGCCCCATCGTGGCAGTGGATATTCCGTCGGGGCTGGATGCCGACACGGGCGTCGCCCTCGGCGTTGCCATCGAAGCCAGCTACACCGTCACGATGGCACTGCCGAAGGCGGGCTTCTTCCAGAACGACGGCGTGCGCTGCGTGGGACAGTGGGCGATCGCGCCGATAGGCATCCCACCCCAGCGATTGGAGGCCCCCGACTGCGTCGCACGCTTGCTGACGGAGTCGGAGACGCTCGCCCTGACGCCGCGCTATGCCCTGGACGCGCACAAGGGGCAGCGCGGGCATGTGCTGGTGGTAGGCGGCAGTTTAGGCATGGCGGGCGCGCCTGCGCTCGCGGCGATCTCGGCGTTGCGCGTCGGCGCAGGACTGGCGACGATTGCAACGCCTGCGCGAATCCAATCGCAGGTCGCCAGCTTCTACCCCGAAGTGATGACCCTGCCCCTGCCCGACGACGACACAGGCGCGTTTACGCCGAAAGGCGCACAGTGGCTCACCGAACGCCTCTCGCGCTTCAGCGTCCTCGCGCTCGGTCCGGGACTGGGGCAGCACGAATCGACGGGCAAGGCGGTGCTGGAGCTGCTCAGCGCGTGGTGTGCGTTGGAGCGTCCGCTGGTTATCGACGCCGACGGGCTGAACTGGCTGGCGCGGCTCGGCGCGGAGACGCCCCTGCCCACCCACACCGTGCTGACGCCCCACCCCGGCGAAGCCGCGCGACTGCTGCAGATCGAGACCCACCAGATTCAGTCCGACCGCTACAGCAGCGCGGAGCTGATACGCGAGCGCTATCGGGCAACCTGCGTATTGAAAGGCGCGTATACGGTGATCGCAAGCGAGGGGGGATTGTGGATAGCCCCGTTTGCCGAGCCGAGCTTGGCGACGGGCGGTTCGGGCGATGTGCTAACAGGGGCGATTGCGGGCTTACTCGCGCAAGGGCTGCCGCCCCTGCACGCAAGCGCACTGGGCGTCTGGCGACACGGCAACGCGGGGCGACGCCTTGCCTGCGCCAAACAGCACGGCTACACCGCCGAAGAGCTCAGTCGGGCGTTATAAGCCTGCCACCCCAAGATGAGAAAGAGAGGCAGCGAGGCAGAACAAGCAACGCCCCCTACTTCCCCTCCGCCGCCTTCTTGAACTTCTCGTAGCGGTCGCGAATCTCCTTCTTGATCTCCTCGCCAATTGCGGTGTCCTTCTCGATGAGATCAACCGCCATCTTCTGATACTTCAGCGCGTTCTGCACATCGCCGTGCTTGAAGTAGGCATAGGCGAGCGTGTCGAGAATCATCGGGTCACGCTCTTGAGTGAGCTCGACGGCGCGGCGGGCGATTCTAATCGCCACCTGATAGTCAGGCGACTGAAGCGGTGGCTTCGTCTCGTCGTCCACAATCGTCCAGGCAATCTGATTCAGCAGTTCCGCGTCGTCTTTGAACTCGTTCTGCGACAGTTGGAGTGCATAGGTATATGCCTGCTTCTCATCGACTCGCAGCAGCGTTTCAAAGCGGAGTAGCTTCAGGGCTGGGAACTCGGTGTATTTAGGGATCATCTCGTCGAGCTTTTTGAGTGCGTCCTCATACTTGCGCTGCTGCATGAGCTGGGCGTACTCCATATAATCTTTCTGAATGGCTTCCATCTGTTCGCGCTGGCGTCGTTGGCGCTCTGCTTCCGCTTTCCAGTCGAACTTGCCTTCCAGCACCTGCTCCAGCACGCCGTCGAGGTTATCCATCGGATGTCCAATCCACACGACGCGCTTTTGCTGGTCGACGACGAACGCGGTGGGGATACCGTTCTGTCCAGCGGCTGTCATCCACGCTTTGGCGACCGCGCCCGATACGCCGTCGACCGCCACGACATAGTTCATCTTATCGCCCATATCCTGCACAAACTTCTCCACGCGCTGGATGTGCGCCTCGGGATTCTTCTCGTCGACGCGCTCCCACACACTGACGCCGATGATGGTGACCTTGTCCTTGTATTTCTCTGCGAGCTTGGTCAAGTGCGGGATGGTCTGTCGGCAGGGACCGCACCAGGTCGCCCAGAACTCGACAACATAGACTTTGCCAGGTTCGAACTGCTTCACGGGTTGCCCTTTAATCCACTTCGCGACGGGGAGTGCAGGCGCGGGGTCGCCCAGTTTCAACTCCTGCGCCCAGCCTGTGAGCGCAAGCAATAGCGCTAATCCAATCGATGTAAGTCGCATGCTCTTCACCTCTGCTGCATAGTATACCAGTATGGCGAAGCAGGAGATTTTCGCGGATCGGGGAATCTTCTCTGGCGGAGGGAACCAATGCGCGTACTTTGGCTAATCGGCTTAGTAGTCTCAGCAGGCTACTGGGGGCTGGCGGATGACCAGCAAACTGCCCCTGCGACGCCGAAGGTTATCAAACTCTTTAACGGACGCGATCTCACGGGCTGGAGAGCCTATCTGGCGGACCCGAACGCGAAGATGGAGGATGTCTGGCGCGTGGAGGACGGCATCCTCATTTGCAAGGGCGAGCCGCTCGGCTACCTCTACACCGAGAACGACTACACGAACTACATCCTAAAGCTGGAGTGGCGCTGGGCACCTGGTAAGAAACCGGGCAACAGTGGCGTGCTGCTGCGTGTGCATGGCGAACACAAAATCTGGCCCCGTTCGGTGGAAGCCCAGCTGATGTACATGAACGCGGGCGATTTCTGGCTCATCGACGGCGCGCCGCTTATCACCGACCCTGAATACATCGACAAAAACGCCGAGCGCCACCGCTGGCGCAAAAAGACCGCCGAAAAGCCTGCCCCTGAATGGAACCAGTACGAAATCATCGTGCAGGGCGACAAAATCACGCTCAAAGTCAACGGCGAGGTCGTGAACGAGGGGCACGGCGCGGAAATCGTGCCCGGTAAAATCGCCCTGCAGTCCGAAGGCGGGGAAATCCACTTCCGCAATATCGAGCTCACTATTCTGGATTAGACGGCGTTTCAGGTGGTCGTGCGGGGAGCGAGAACGGCTCCTCGCGCGGCAACACGAACGCATACCGCGCATACTTGCCGTCCGCCGCAAAAAACTCGATGAGGTAGCCCCTGAGGCGAAGCGCTACCATGCGTCCATCAGGGTTTTCCTCCAAGGCGCGGTACATCTGCTGTATCGCCCGCGCTTGGGTCTCGGCGTCGCCATCAGGTCTATCATACAGGGCGAAGTGTTCGAAATAGACGCCGTTAGAAATCTCCAGTGTGGGCAAAAGTCGCGGCGCAGCGCGTTGCAACTGCACATACGATTCGCTTGGAGGCGTCGCCAAACGCTGCTCCAGAGCCTCTGTGTCCAGATTATTCAGCAGGTATGCCGTCAAGGAGGTTATGAGGTTGTGGAGAGATGATGGTGAGGAGGAATCGGATGCAGGCGGCGGCTCGCTAAACAAAAGCGCGGCGGGGGGAAAATCGACGCGGAGCGCCTCCTGATAGCGCATCTGCTGCGTGCGCGTCAACTGGCTCCACACCAGCGCGGCTCCGTTATCGAGCATTTTGCGTTGGTCTGCGCTCAACGACGCCAAGAACCGCAACGCGGGCATGCAGGCAATCAACGGTTCGAGGG
>CALAMM010000062.1 GCA_937925775.1 uncultured Fimbriimonadales bacterium | reverse complement strand
GTGCAGGGTCTCAACAGGGAGGCGAAGATGACTTTAGCTGAGCGGTTTGCACGCTATGCGACGGAACTGAGCTACGACTCGCTCCCGCACGAGGCGGTTCATGAGGCGAAGCGGCGGATTATCGATTCGATTGCCTGCGCGTTCGGCGCGTGGCGTTCGGAGACGGCGCGTCAGGTACGCGCGGTCGCTACGCAGGTCAGCAGCAGCTACGGTGGCACGATTATCGGCACGCGCCACAAAGCCTCGCCCGACTGGGCGGCGTTTGCGAACGGCTTGCTCATCCGCTACTTGGACTACAACGACACCTACCTGTCCAAAGAGCCTGCCCATCCCAGCGACAATATCGCGGCGGTGCTGGCGGTGGCGGAAGCGGAGGGCAGCTCGGGTAAGGAGACCCTGTTGGCGACCGTGCTGGCGTATGAGATCCAGTGTCGGCTATGCGATTCTGCCAGCTTGCGGGCGCGAGGCTGGGACCATGTCAACTACGGACTGTTCTCGGCGTCGGCGGCGGCGAGCCGCTTGATGGGGCTGGACGCTCATGCCACGCGCCATGCGATGAGCATCGCAGGCGTGTCGGGCTTGGCGCTACGCCAGACGCGCGTAGGCGAGATCTCCGCATGGAAAGGGTGCGCCTTCGCCAACGCCAGCCGCCACGCCGTGTTCGCCAGCTGGCTCGCCAAACACGGTCTCACTGGCCCCTCCGAACTCTTCGAGGGCAAAATGGGCTTTATGAAGCAGGTCTCAGGCGAGTTCACAGTGGGACCGCTGGGCGGCGAGGACGGGCGCGGCTTTATGATTAACCAGACCTACATCAAGTACTACCCCGTGGAGTACCATGCGCAGAGCGCAGTGTGGGCAGCGCTGGCGTTGCGCGAGCAACTCGGCGGCGACCTCCGCCAAATAGAACGCATTGAAATCGACACCTTCGAAGCGTGCTACTCCATTATCGGTAGCGAGCCAGAGAAGTGGCGTCCCCAGAGCCGAGAGACCGCCGACCACAGCTTGCCCTACATCGTGGGCGCAGCCCTGATGGACGGGAAGGTCGACTTGGACACCTTCGAGCAAACACGCTACACCGACCCTGCGCTGCTGGAGCTCGTGAGCAAAATCACCGTGCGCCACGACCCTGCGATGGACGCCCGCTACCCCGAGGGCATCCCGAACCGAATCACACTCCACCTCAAAGATGGGCGCACGCTCACCGAGGAAAACACCTTCCCGCGTGGACACGCCAGAAACCCCATGACCGACGAAGAGGTGGAGGCGAAGTTCTATGTGCTAACCGAGTGGGCGCTGCCCCGCAACCGCCAAGATGAGGTGCTACAGTTCGTCTGGAGCCTCGATCAGCAGGCGAACCTTTCGCCACTGATGGCTATGCTACAGATAGAGTAATCACACCAATACAGAAGAGGGGAGTGAACACCGATGTGCTTGGCATTCCCCTCTCCTACTGCGTGGGAGAGGGAAATGCACTCGCTTTCCTAAATAGCCTCTAAAGCCTTTTTCTAAACCCTTTCTTAGCATCGCTTAACACCTCCTTAACTTTGCGTTATTCACACTATATGACAGGGGGGCTCCTATGCGAAGGAAGGGCTTTACGCTCATCGAGCTGCTTGTGGTGATTGCGATTATCGCGATACTGGCGGCGATTTTGTTCCCCGTGTTCGCCCAGGCGCGTGCGAAAGCGCGTCAGACCTCGTGTCTGTCGAACATGCGCCAGTTGGGCACGACCATGCGGATGTACGCTCAGGACTACGACGGCTACCATGTCTACATGTGGTGGGAGTGGCATATTCCGCCCTATCCCTACATCAAGAACTGGGATATTTTTGTCTGTCCGCAGTCCTCTGCGCCGAAGCCGCGTTTAGTGGAGTATACGGCGGCGGATGGCTGTCGCGCCAACGATGACGCGCCTGGCTCACTGCTTGTGGGCACATTCCCCACGAACGCGCCCAGCACTATTACTGCCCGCGGCTGTTCCAAAGTGGCTCCCCGTATCTATGGGCACTATGCAAAGAACGAGGAGTTCATCGCGAACTACGGCTACAACCGCACCACTTACAGCGGTCTCGAGCATAACGAGGCAGGCTGGGAGACGACCGCGGATGTAATCATTATCACTGAGTCGCGCTCGCAGAGCGAGGGCGTGCCTGAGCGATTGCGCAGCGTGTTCGGAACCTCGACACTGCCGTTCGACCTCTATCCCTACATCGAGCCGGGCTCGACGAACTGGAACGAGGTGTTCCTGATGCTCTCGGAGCGGCACAGCGGCGGCACGAATGCCATCTTCGCGGATGGGCACGCGAAGTGGGTGCGCTACGAGTGGTTCTACTCGCCTCAGGGACGCTTTGCTATCTCGCCTGCGATTGCACGTCTGAACCTGCCCGACAACCAGAACTGGCCCTAAGGAGGCAAGCATGAAACGCTGGATTCTACGGAGCTTGGCGATGCTGCTGGTGGCGTGGAACCTTGCAGCGTGTGGCGATCAGGGCGGTGAGGGTGAGGCGGCGGCGCCCCCCACCTCGAACCCGATGGGTCAGCAGACCGCGCCTGACACGCCTGGCGCTGCCGCCGAAGAGCGCAAGGCGGGCGGCTACTGAAGCGGTACTCCGTGCGGGGACGCCCTGCTCCCTCCGACAGAGCCGCGGCGTCCCCAACACGCCTATTTACCGATACAGAACTCCCGAAAAATCCGATTCACCAGCTCATCGTCCGCGCTTGCACCAGTAATCTCGCCGAGAGCGAGCCACGCACCACGCAGGTCTATCGCGACGATGTCGGGTGGCATGCCTGCCTGAAGCGATTCCAACGCCTGTAGCAAGCCCGCTTTCGCCCGCTGCACCGCGTGGATGTGGCGCTGGTGGGTGAGTGTAGCAGTCTCTTCGCCGAGGCACGCAAGTTGTAAGGCGTTGAGGATGGCTTGCCGTAGGGCGTCCAATCCTGCGCCTGTGAGCGCGGAGATAATCACAGTCGGCTCGTCCGCCGTCAGCGTTGCGAAAGGCGGGCGAGACAAATCCGCCTTGTTGCCCACCAACACCTTCGGCGTTTCTGGAGGCAGACGCCTCAGCAGCTCCCTGTCCACCTCCTTGTCAGGGGCGGTCAGGTCGTACACGAACAGGATAAGATCCGCCTGCTTGGCAGCGCGGTGCGCCCGCTCGATGCCCATCTGCTCCACTACATCGGCGCTTGCCCGCAAGCCTGCCGTGTCCAGAATCACGATAGGCACACCCTCGATTTGGAAGCTCTCCTCGATGGTGTCGCGCGTGGTGCCGGGAACCTCTGTTACGATGGCGCGCTCCTCACCCAGCAAGGCGTTCAGCAGGGACGATTTGCCGACATTCGGGCGTCCGATGAGGGCGACACGCGCACCCTCTCGCAGGATTCGCCCCGCACGCGCCCCCTGCAGCAGCGTCTCCAATTGCTGAATCAGGCTTTGAACCGATGGGATGAGCGTTTGTGGCTCCAGCTCGCCGATCTCCTCTGAAAAGTCGATATGCGCCTCTACACTCGCGATAATGCCGAGCAGCGCGTCGCTCAGGTGCTGGATTTGTTGGGAGAGTTTGCCCTCGTGGAGGGCGAGAGCGCTGCGCAGTTGGGCGTCGGAGCGGGCCCGGATGAGGTCGGCGACGGCTTCTGCCTGCGCCAAATCTAACTTGCCGTTCAGGAACGCCCGCAGGGTAAACTCGCCCGGCTCAGCGGGGCGCGCGCCCAGTCGGCATAACAGCTCCAGCACGCACCGAAGCAGGTAGGGACTGCCGTGGCAGTGGAACTCCGCCACATCCTCGCCTGTGTAGCTGTGGGGGGCGCGGAAGGGGATGAGCAACGCGCGGTCGAGAACTCTGCCTGTGTCGGGGTCATGGACTGTCCCAAAATAGACGCGGTGGCTCTGCAAGGGCTTGCACCCCCTGCGCTGGAACAGCCGCTCGGCGAGCTCAATCGCTCCCACCCCACTAACTCGCACGATTCCAATCCCCCCCTCGCCAGGCGGCGTCGCAATCGCTGCGATGATGTCGGAGCGGTTCATCGAGCGAATTGTACCTTCCGCGTTGCTTGGCAGAGTTCACTGCAGGTCTCGCCACGCGCCGACCAGATAAAACGAGCCTGTCACCAAGATGAGGTCATCTTGATCGGCAAGTTCCCTGGCGCGTTGAAACGCCTGCGATGGGTCGGAAGCGGTGAGTAGCGCGGGCGGGTTGCGGCGCGGGTGCGCTTCCAGCCACGCTTGGGCGCGCTGCAGGAGGGTTTCCGCTGCGTGGGCGCGTGGATTGGGCAGTGGAGTGAAGATGGCAACCTCTGCCAACGGCAGCAGATGAGCAAGCGTATCCGACGGCTCGTGCGGCGCAAGCATGCCGAACACGAGAAGAAGCCGTCGATATTTGAACAGACGGGGCAACGCTTTTGCCAGCGCGGCGGCGGCGTCAGGGTTATGCGCTCCGTCCAGCACCACTCGGGGCGACTCGGCGACAATCTGTAAGCGTCCTGGCAGGCGCGCCGCGCTCACGCCACGCTCAATCGCAGAGTCGGGAACGGCGTACCCACGCTCGCGTAGCAACACGGCAGCGGCAACGGCACACGCCGTGTTGTGGCGCTGGTAGTCGCCTATCAAAAAGGGCTGTAAAGCGATCTCCCACTCCCCACACCCCACACGCACGGCGGAGTCAGTCGGCGAAGGAAGGGGGGTATAAACGAAAGTACCTGGCGCGCGGACAGGAGAGGCTGTGCAACGGACATGATAAAGCGGTGCGCCCTGAGCCTGTGCCACGCGCTCAATCATCGCTACCGCCTCAGGATGCGACGCCCCGCTCACCACAGGACGCCCCGGCTTGATTATCCCCGCTTTCTCGTAGGCGATGTCCCGATGGGTGGGACCTAAGCGGTCGGTGTGGTCTAAGCCGATACTCACAATCACGCTCACCTCGGGGACAATCACATTTGTGGCGTCCATACGCCCGCCCAGCCCCACCTCCAGCACAGCGATATCGACCCCCGCCCGCTCGAACGCCCAAAACGCCAGCGCGGTCTTAATCTCAAACTCGGTCAACAGACCATGTTCCGTGTCGCTCAGCCGTTCAATCAAGGGGCGCATGGAAGCGATGCCTTCGGCAAACAGGTCTTTGGAAATAGGTTCGCCGTCGATGAGGATACGCTCGCGAATATCGAACACATGGGGCGAGGTGTAGGTTCCTACGCGGTAGCCTGCAGCGCGCAGAATCGAGCTGAGCAACGCGGTGGTGGAGCCTTTGCCGTTCGTGCCTGTAATGTGAACACACGGATACTTGAGGTGGGGGTGATTTAAACGCGCTAAGAACGCCTCGAATCGGGCGTTGCCGAGCCTCCAACCCTGAATGGAGAGGCTCTCGATGTACCGAACCGCTTCCGTGAAGTCCATCGGTGCGCAAATTATATCTCATGGGCTATAATAAAGGCATGCGCGCTATTGGGGTATTCTGGCTGAGCCTGCTGCTGGCAGGTGTTTTTGGGCAAGTTGTGGTGCGTTCTGTGCAGCTGCAGGGGGTGAGTGTGGCGTCGCCTGAGGTGATTGGCGCACCGCTCCTGTCGTTGGTAGGTTCCACGCCTTCTCCCGAAGCGATTCGCTCCGCGCTCAAGCAAGTTGAGGCATGGTATCACCAGCACGGCTACACGCTCGCCCGAGTAGTGGACTACTCTCTGGACGAATCGGGCGTGCTGACAGTGCAGGTGGCAGAGGGGGTCATCGAGGCGGTAGAGGTGCGTGGTAACAAGCGCACGCGCACGGAGGTGTTGCGTCGGCTGATTGGGGTGCGTTCGGGTGAGGTGTATAACGAGGCGCGGCTCCAGCGGGTGCGCCAACGCTTGGGGCGGTTCCCCTTCCTACGCGATGCGAAGCTCGGCGCGGAGCCAGGCGAACAGGTCGGAACGGCGAACCTACTGCTGCAGGTTGAGGAGGAGTCGTCGCTCGATTTCGCGGTGGCGGCAGGCTACAGTAGCGAGCAGGGCTTCGTGGGGTATGCGGAGGTGGTGGAGACCAATGTCGCGGGGCTGGGGCATCGTGCCCGTCTGCAGTGGCAGCGCGAGCAGGTGCGCAATCCCTACACAGGCGAGTACGAGGCACTGCGCCCCTCCTATGCGTTCAGCTATGAAGCGCCGCGTGCCTTGCCCGGCGCGTTCAACTTCGGAATCGAGCTCTACGACCGTTCCCCGTTCTACCCCGTGTTCTATGCCGACCTGGATACTGTGCGTCGGTACGAGCGTCGGGTCGGCGTCTCGGCGTATCTCGGTCTCGACTGGCGCGAACTGTTCGAGGTGCGCCTGCGCTATCGCGCGGATCGCGTGGACTACGATGACGCGCCCGACACACTCATCTCTCCTGGGTTGCGCAGCGCCAATCGCGGGCGGTTCACCGCGCTGGGCGTGCAGGTGGTCTACGACACGCGCGAGGGTCGGTTCCCGCGTAAGGGGCTACACGCGACAGTGCTGGCGGAGCGCACCCTGAGCGGTGATTTCCGATTCACGCGCGTTCTCGGCGAGGCGCGCTACTACATTCCACTACGGGGTGAAAGCGCCCTTGCCCTGCGCGGCGTTGCGGGCGTTGGCTCCGACGGAACGCCGCTGAGCGAGCTGTTCTGGATCGGCGGCTACGACCTGTTGCGTGGCTACGAGCAGGACGAGTTCCGAGGCAATCGCATGGTCGCGGGCAGTGTGGAGTACCAGTTCCCCGTGATGGAGGCGGTGCAGGGGGCCGTGTTTGTGGACGCGGGAGCGGTCTGGAACAGTAGCGCGGAGCTGGCGAGCGTTCCTGTGCGTTTCGGGGCGGGCGCAGGCTTACGCTTCGCCTCGCCCATCGGCATAATCCGCCTCGACCTCGCCTACGGCAAGCGCGGGTTCGTGTACCTTAGCCTCGCGGGAGTGTACTGAGCCACCTTACAGCGCGCCGACGCCCGCGCGTACCTCCAGCTTGGGCGCGCGCGCCAGCGGTTTGGACGAGCGCAGCAGTATCTCGAAGCGTAGCACGCCCAACGGCGGCAGGTCGCCCTCCGTCAAAATCTGATACGCCACGCCCGACTGGAACACGCTCGC
>CALAMM010000061.1 GCA_937925775.1 uncultured Fimbriimonadales bacterium | reverse complement strand
GTCCAAGCCACAGTGTGTAGCGTCGGCGTCCCGCCGACGAACTACGCAACCAGAGAAACTATGCGCGAGTTTTGGAAAGAGCCTCTGAGTGAGGCGCAGAAGCAGGAGCTCATCGACGCGCTGGCGCATCAGGTCGTCAAGCGCGGTCTCAGCTCGCCTGCGATTCTGTTTCTGGAGCTGCATAAACCGCTCGCGTTTATCGGCTCACAGGCGGCAATCGTGTTCTCGCCGTTTCTCGCGCCGTTTTTCGGCTTCGATAAAGTAGACTTATATACGCAACTCTTGAGCGAGCGTGAGAACTGGGAGCGTTTAGTGGAGCGCATCGAGGAGCTGGAAGAAGAAAAGCGCACCCAAGTTGCGCAGGAGTAGACGGCGATGACCTATCAACATGCACAAGATAACTGGTTCGCGGCGTTCGTGATTGGGTTTATCGCGCTGGCAGTGCTGATTAACATCCTGCGGGCGCGTGTGGGCGCGCAGCTCTATATCCGTCGCATTCCGGGGCTGGATGCCATCGATGAGGCGATTGGACGCTCGACGGAGCTGGGACGCCCCGTAACGATGATTCCTGGCTTGACCTCGTTCGGCGTGGTGGCGGTGCAGGCGTTGACAATCTTCAAGTATATCACGCAACAGATTGCCCGATTCGCGACGCCGATGCGCCTGCTCACAGGCGACCCGACCGTGTTTGCGGTTGCGCAGGAAGCCATCTACGACGCCTACAACGAGGCGGGACGCCCCGATTTGTACGACGCGGATAACATCCGCTTCCTGTCTGACCGTCAGTTCGCGTTCGCATCGGGGGTGGCAGGCTTGATCCAGCGCGAGCGCGTCGCGGCGAGCTTTATGTTCGGTGAGTTCTTCGCCGAGTCGCTCATCTTCGCCGAGACGGGCAACATGGTCGGCGCCATTCAAATCGCAGGCACGACCAGCTTCACGCAGGTTCCGTTCTTCGTGGCGGCGTGCGACTACACGATTATCGGCGACGAGTTCTACGCCACCAGCGCGTATCTAAGCCGTGAACCTGTGTTGCTGGGCAGCCTTGTGGGGCAGGACATCGCGAAGCTATTCTTTGCGCTCACGGCGGTTGGCGGGGCGATTATCGCGAGCATAGCGGGAACCGATGCCCCCATCATCAAGCTGCTGGGACAGCCAGGTGGCTGGGATGCGTTCTTCGGAGGTGGGAAGTGATGACACCGCTCACGCACCTAATCGCCCAAAGCATCTGGCGACTGCCTGAAACGCTGAGCAAAGACCAGCGTTATCTTTACGCCTCGCTGATTGTGTTGGGCGCGTTTGTGCTGGTTCTGGGGCTTATCCCCGTGCTGCAGACGCTCCCCCCACGCGGGCGACGCGCGGTGATTGTGACCGTCACCTTCCTCGCGGGGCTGTTCTTCGCAGCAGAGTTCTTCTTACCCGTGGACTGGCGATCCATCTTCCCTAAAGACGACCCGACGCGCAACTTCCTCACCCCTGCGATTCAACCCGCGCAGAATGTGCTGCAGATTATCGGCGCGCTCGCGCTGGGACTGGGTACCTACGGACTGGTGCGCTTGCACCTGCGCAATGTGGTGCAGAAACGCACGCAGTGGGGCTACAGCGTGGTGCTGCTCGTGGCGTTCGTCACGATGGCGACCTTCAGCATTTGGAACACGCTCGCCGAAAAAGAGCTGGTCAAGAAGACCCCCTTCGTGGAGCGCGGGTTCAGCATCCTCTTTGACTTCACGCTGGTGCAGCTCGACGCGGCGATGTTCTCGCTGATTGCGTTCTACATCTTCTCGGCGGCGTATCGGGCGTTCCGCATCCGCTCGGTGGAAGCGAGCATTCTGATGTTCACGGCGATGGTGGTGATGATTGGCGTTGTGCCGTTAGGCGCGTATATCAGCTACACCTTGCTGGGCTTGCCTCAAGGTCCTGCGCCTGCGGACGCCGACCTGTGGACGCGCATCCTCCACAGCGCGGGGCTGCCCACGATTGCAAACTGGGTGCTGACCACGCTCAACGCACCTGTCCAACGCGCCATCGAGTTCGGCGTGGGCATCGGCGGACTGGCGATGGCAATCCGCCTATGGCTCAGCCTGGAGCGCGGTGTGACCTAAGGAGGAGGCTATGCAACCGCAAACGATTTGGCAACGGATGCTCAGTATCGACAGGCGACTGCTGTACCTGCTGCTCTTCGTCAACATCGTCGCCTTCCTGGTGGCGCCGATTCGGATGACCGCCAGCATCTCGCCACCCGTGCAAAAGTTCTACGACGAAATCGAAAAACTCAAGCCGGGCGACTTGGTGATGATCTCCTCCAACTGGAGCGCCAGCACCTTAGCGGAGAACCAGCCGCAGTTGGAGGCGGTGCTGAACCACCTGATGCGGAAAGGCGTCCGCTTCACCTTCATTTCCATCGAGGCGCAATCGCGCGACATCTCCTATCGCCTTGCAGAGCGTGTCACCAGCGCAGCGGGATATAAGTACGGCGAGCAGTGGGCGCACTTCGGCTTCGTGCCGAACCTCACAGTCGCCATCAAGGGCATGGTGAACGACCTGCCCTCCACCATCAAGCAGGATGTGCGCGGCACGCCCATAGAAAAGCTCCCTGTACTTCACGGCGTTAAATCGCTCCGAGACTACCAGATGGTCATCGATGTCACGCCGTCGAACACGGTCCCCGTTTGGATTTCGTATAGCCCGAAGGAGTTGCGCATCCTCTACTGTCCGACCTCCGTGATGGCGGCGGAGGCGTACACTTACCTCGATTCGGGGCAGATTAAGGGCATGATTACGGGCGCAAAAGGCGCGCAGGAGTATGAGCAGCTGCTCGGCATTCGCGGGCTGGGCGCTCCCTTCGCGAATGCCATCTCGTTCTCGCATGTGCTGATTATCATTTTCATTCTACTGGGCAACTTCGCGATGTTGATGCAACGCCGCTACGAGCGACGGGAGGTATAGAATGGACTGGTTCACTGAGTTTTTACCGCGTACCCCAGAACGCCTCAGCATTTGGATCGGCGTCATCTGCACACTGGCTATCTACTCACTCTTGTATCGTGAGAACCCGTTTTACCGCTTCTTTGAGCATATGTATATTGGGCTGGCGGCGGGCTACTCGCTCGGACCGCTGTTTGTGGACATCATCTACCGCTACTGGATAGAGCCGATCTGGGTGCAGGGCTACTGGGCGTGGGCGTTCGTGGTGCCCTATGGGATGTACCTTTACTTCATCTTCAGCGAGCGCTACGGCTGGATTAGCCGTATCGTCATCGGCACGCTGATTGGCGCATCTGCAGGGCTGTTCTTCCAAGAGTTCAGCTCGCGCTACCTGCCCCAGCTCAACAGCACGCTGAAAAGACCGCTCTGGATTTCATCGGCGAACCCCGACATCACGGGCTGGGATGTGTTCGTGAACTTCCTGTTCATCGCAATTCTCATCTCCGTGCTGACCTACTTCACTTTTTCCTATGAGCAACGCGGGGTAATCAAGCGCACCGCGATTCTGGGACGATGGTTCCTGATGATTGGGTTGGGCGCGATTTTCGGCAACACGGTGATGGCGCGTATGGCGCTCCTGATTGGGCGCATCTACTACCTCTTGAACGACTGGCTCATGATTCGCATAGGAGGCGGTTGAGATGAGCATCTATCGGAGCCGCGTGCAGAAGCTGCAGCAGGCGATGCTGCGTGAGGGCGTCGATGTGTTTCTGGCGTCGACGCAGGTGAACATGCAGTACCTAAGCGGTTTCTCGGAGCCGCCGCTGGAGCGGCTGATGTTCCTGTTGACGCCGCAGCAAGGGGATCCTGTCTGGTTCGCGCCTGCCCTCAGCGCGGAAAGTACCGCCACGAACCCTGCAGGCTGGCAGACGCGCTACCTTTGGCACGATTCGGACGGACCGACCCGCGC
>CALAMM010000060.1 GCA_937925775.1 uncultured Fimbriimonadales bacterium | reverse complement strand
TCTCGCTGTACGGGCACATGGCGCGCACGCTGCTCGACTGAGCATGGTATACTTCCCCCAAGAGGGGACACGGCATGGACATCGTGGCGCTGGCGGTAGTCATCGGCATTTTCGGGCCAGGGCTGTTCATCCCGATTACCGCGATGGTCATCAAACACCGCAAGGAGATGATGGAGCTCGAGCTGGAAAAGCGCAGGCTCAGCAATCAGGAGATAGCCAAGCAGATAGAGGCGCTGCGTGCTGAGATTGCTCAGTTGCGCGAAACCTCCACGCAGTACGACATGAGTTTGCAGGCGAATCTGGAGAGCCTGCAAGAGCGCGTGCGCGCTCTCGAGCAGCAGATGGAGGCGCACACGCGCGTGTTGCTCTGAACGGTACAGAGCTTCGGGCAGGGCTGCATCAACGGCGGTTGCGTGCGAAGGGGTTGATCGCCCGCGCAGGGCGTTTTTTTAGCCCTGCGCGAGCGCCCTGCGACAGAGAATGCCCGCTATTTGGGGACGACAACAGGCACGGTGCAGAGCGAGAAGTTGCCCGTCTCGGCGTGGTAAGTGACTTCCGCAAAGAGTGCAAGGTTATCGCCGTTGCGAGGGATCCGAGCGACCCAGTGGTCGCCCTCTTTGCGGGCGCGCACAGGCTCCCAGCGCGCGGGGCGGAAGTCCGTGTCGTTCGCGCGGCGGGCAACCCAGACCTGCACCATCTCAGGTGCTTTGTCCGTGCGCACGCGGTAAATCACCTCGTTGCCCGCGATGCTGTGCGTTGCCGTGAGCGGGCTTGGAAACTCCATCTTGCCGATGCTCATCAAGTAGAACGCACTCAGGCTGTTGATTACGCGGTCGTAGTCGCCGCCGAGATTGTGCCCGCCATTAGGCACATAGAGCGCGTACTTGCGCTTGCTGGGTAGGTCATCGAAGTAAAAGCGCGCCGCGTCCACCGTCCAGTAGGGGTCGTTCGCGCCGTTGATAATTAGGATCGGCATCGTATAGCGTGCGCGATAAAAGTACGGGTCCACCCAGCTCACGAGCTGCCTGCCGCGCTCGGTAAGCATCTTCTCCATCAGCCCGCGCGTGTAATACTCCGAGATTTGCTCGCTGTAGCGTCCCCACTGTTCCAGTTGGTGGGGCATCTGCGCGAAGAAGTTCAGGTTATCGAACACCATCGGTGCGATCGCGCGGGCGCGTTTGTCCACTGCTGCCGTGAGCCATGTTGTCCATCCGCGCTTGGATGCGCCCGTAATCACGAAATCTTTCAGGTTCAGCCCCCACTCTTTGCGAGCGAACTCTTGGACGGCGTCCATCGCGCGCACAGCGGATTTGACCATCGGGAACAGCAAGGGCCAAGTGGGGTCGCCTGTCTCCCAGAACTGCACATAGGTATGGGCGATAAGGTTGTCCTCCACGAGGTCGGGGCGGATGAGCGGCTGGTTCGGCACATCGTGGAGGATAACGCCAATCGCCCCCACCCGCTCAGCAGCACGCGCAATGAGTTGCAGCTCGCCCCGCCCATCGCCACTGCCCGTGATGTAAAGAATTGCTGTGTCTGTGTACTTGAGATTAGAGGGCTTGACGATGCGCACGCGATGCCGCCATGTGAACTCGCGCCATTTTTGTGAGACCATCGTCAACTCTACGAACCGACTCTCGCCAATCTTCGATTCGAACGACTTCGTCCACTCAAAGGGCGAAGGCGCATTCACATAACTCGCCAAATCAGCGGATGCGCCTGTCAGCAACCCGATGAGCAGCCATCCTAAAAGTTGTTTCATCGCCTCCTCCACCGCTTGAGATTATACCTTTACCTCTTGAATTGCCGTGCCTGCTTGGGGTATACTACTGTTGCTTGGCGCGTTTCTTGGCAAAGCGTGGAAGCAGTTACTGGAGCGCCACTAACGGCCTTGTTGGTTGGAACAAGCCTAAAGTGAAACGGTCGTGGGGCGGTAGCTCAGTTGGGAGAGCGCTTGCATGGCATGCAAGAGGTCGGCGGTTCGAATCCGCTCCGCTCCACAGGTTCAAGTTCGCCTCTACAGAAGACTCAGAAAGCCCCTGTGCAAGTGGTCCGAAACGCTTTGACATACACCCATCCTCCTTGCCTTTTGTGCTTGGTGAGAGAGAGGGCAATTCACTTTCTTGAATCGCCTTCCACAAACCATTACGCTTAGTCTTTGACTTTTGCTTTAGACACCTTGCAATTTGGAGTCTGGTGGGGGTATACTCAACATACTATGAAACCCATCGAAGCACTGAAGCAATACCGGGAGCAAGAGGGTTTCACCATCGAGGAGCTCGTAGCGGTTGCCAATAGCCTACTGGAGCAGTGGGCGCCCATACAGCCGCGCTACAAGGTCGTACCGTTTCCTGATGTGCGCACGGTGCGATTCTACACCGCGCATCGGCTGATTGATCCGCCGACGCGTCGACGCGGCAATCGGGTGTTGTACGACTATCACCACCTGCTCCAGCTGGTTACTCTCAAAACGCTTCAGGCGCAATATATCCCTCTGCGTGCGGTGCGCCGCATGATAGAGGGGAAGACGAGCGCTGAGTTGGAGCAGTTGATTGAGTCCGTGTTGGAGCAGCGTTCGGATGCGGCATTAGCCAAGCAGATGGGCGAGGCTGCGAAGGCGATGATCGCAGAGACGGCGGCGGTGTATGTCCCTGCTGCTCGTCCCTCCGATAGCCCATATCCCACCCCCATCGAAGCACATCAGTTCGTGCTCGCCAACTGGGCGGTGCTGACGGTAGATCCCCAGGCGGCACGCAACGCCAACATCACGGAGATCAATCGCATCGCCGACATGGTGCGATTGAGCCTACAAAAAGCCTATCACGAGCATAACGATGGTGAAACCGCGACTGCGGAGACGAGTAAAGCCAAAACACGAACCCGTAATCGCTAAATGAAGACCGCGATTATCGGCGGTACAGGAGTGCAGAGCCTGCCGGGCTGGACGCTTCGGGCAGAGCACGCTTTTGCAGAGGGCGTGTTTCTGTACGAAGGGAGCCTCAACGGCGAGCCTGCGCTCCTGCTCCCGCGCCACTCGAAAGGGCACAAAGTTCCCCCACACCGCATCCCGCACGCGCGCCATGTGCGCCTGCTCAAAGAACAGGGCGTGCAGGCAGTGCTGGCAACCGCCGCCGTCGGCTCCCTGCGCACAGACTGGATGCCCGGAACACTGGTCATCCTCAGCGACTTTCTCGATTTTATGCGCGAAGTCAATACCCTCTACCACGAGGAAGTAGTTCACACCGACTTCACAGAGCCGTTCTCACCCCTGCTACGCCACGCGCTGCTCAACGCGGCGCACCAGCTGAAAATTCCCGTTCAATCGGAGGGGGTTTATGTGTGCGCTCCTGGACCGCGCTACGAGACCCCAGCCGAGATACGGATGTTCCGACTGCTGGGTGGCGATGTGATAGGCATGACGGTTGTGCCCGAGGCGATTCTGTGTCGCGAGGCGGGCATCCATTATGCCGCCGTGGCCATCGTGACCAATCTCGGCGCAGGATTGAGCGGGCAGCCCCTCTCCCACGACGAAGTCACAGAGGTCATGCAGGGCGCGACCGAGACCATCGCGCAACTGTTCACGCAGACACTGCGAACCCTACGCGCCACACCCCTATAAACGCGGTACAATCCCACCACGATGTCAAAACACTGGGCTGTCAGGGGCACCCCGTATCTCTCTTAGTAGATAGCGTCGCATCACGAAGGTATAATCATCACTGTTTACGCTATGAGCCGTCTGTGGAGTATGGTGGAAGCAGCGTTCCAGCGTCTGGAGGCGCAAGCGGGGTACGAAACGCGCCCTGTGCAGCGCGAAATGGCGCGGTTCATCTGCGAACGGCTGGAAAGCCAGAGTTCGGGAATGGTGGAGGCGCCGACAGGGGTAGGCAAAAGCCTCGCTGCGCTGCTGCCCGCTATCGCGTACTGGCTACAAGAGAAAAAACGCATTGTGGTCAGCACCTACACGAATGTGCTGGCGGAGCAATACTGGCACAAAGACCTGCCTCTTGCGCTGAGCCTGTTCCCGAATGCGCCAAGCGTCGCGCTGGCGATGGGGCGCAGCCGCTACGCCTGCATCGACGCCATCCGAAGCGCTAAGTTCAAGCGGGCTACGCCCGACCTCACGCGCTATCTGCAAGAATGGAGTGGCCTGCCTCACGAGGGCACCGAGACCGCGCTGAGCCAATTCCTGCGGCAGAAGGGAGTGCCTGCCCCGTTGGTGCGCAGCGTCTGGGAAGCGGTCGCCGTGCCGCCCGCTTGCCGCGCGAAGGTCTGCCCTTATTATCACTCTTGCTTCTACTACGAAGCGCGTCGGCGTGCCGCCAGCGCGGGGATTGTCGTCACCAGTCACGCCTTCGTGCTGACCGACGCGATGGTACGAGCAGCCACCAATGACGAGGTCTCGCTTCTGGATGACTACGATTTTCTGATTGTCGACGAGGCACACGACTTGCTGGACGCCACGGCGAGCGCGTTGGAGTTCAGCCTTGACGAGGGGCTGGTGGACACGCTGATTGCCCACGCCGCTGCGCTTAGCAATCAGATTGACGAGGCGCTCACGAGCGAGAAGCCGCCGAGTGGGTTCATAATGTCGGTGCAGAAGCAGGTAGAGGCGTTTGCCCTGCGCTGCCGTGAGGCACTGAGGGGGGTGAAAATGCCTCCACTGCCGCGCGAGGGGGTTGCCGTGCGCGTTGCACCTGCCGAGCTGGCACACCAGCCCGCGCTCGCGTCGGCGTTCCGTGCCGATTTACACGCGCCTGTCGCCCAAGTCGTCGACGCGCTGTGCGCCGAAATCAGCAGGCTGTGGCGCGAACTGGAGCAGACCTATCGCGATTTTAAAGCCGAGTTGACCGAACGACAGCGCGAGGCGGTAGAGGCGATCTTTGTCCAATTCCGCTATGGGTTCGTGCAGACCCACCAGAATCTGAGCCGCTTGAAAGAGCCGACGGAGGGTCTCAGCTGGGTGGAACCGACCGAGAGGGGGTGGAAGGCATGCTATGAGCCGTTGATTCTGGCAGATTGGCTACGCGAACGGCTCTGGCAACGGCAGCCGGCGCTCCTGATGAGTGCCACGCTCACCGTAGACCGACGATTCGACTTTTTTGTACAACAACTTGGGCTGGAGACGCCCCATCAGCTCCAGCTACCCCCTGTGTTCGACTACAGTCGGCAGTGTGCGCTCTACCTACCTCCGTTGGGGGCGATTCCCGACCCGCCGCAGCACGCGCATGCCCAAGGTGCAAGCGCGTACTATCAGCGACTCGCGGAAGAGATTACCGCGTTGCTGCGCCTCACGCAAGGGCGCGCGCTGGTGCTGTTCGCCTCGCGCCACGAGATGCACGAGGTGTATCGTCGCATATCTCCACTGCCCAATGTGCGCATCATGATTCAAGGCGAAAGTTCGAACGCCGACCTGTCGAGGCAGTTCCGCGAGGATGTGCATTCGGTGCTGTTCGGCGTGCGCTCGTTCTGGACAGGGTTCGACGCGCCTGGCGAGACGCTCATGAACCTCATCCTTACGCGCATCCCGTTTGAAGTGCCCACCACGCCACTCCAGCGCGCCCGTCAAGCGTGGTTCGAGGCGCAAGGCGCGAACGCCTTCACCGCATGGTCGCTACCGATGGCGAAACAGCAGATGCGTCAAGGGTTCGGCAGGCTCATCCGACGCGCTAACGACACGGGAATAGTCGCGATTTTAGACCCGCGCATGCGCACGAAACCCTACGGACGCGAAATCCTGAACAACCTCCCTGCAGGAATCCCCATCATCGACTCTATCGACGCGCTGAAACACTGGCTAAACCAGCAGGCGAAAGCCCCGTGACAGGAACTTGCCTTGAATTGGGGTATACTTAGTTGCGCGGTCGCTTGAGTGGAGGGCGTGCATGGCGAAGAAACAGTCTGGGAGTTCGCAATCGCGCGTAGCGAAGTCGCCGTTCGAAAAGCTGCGTACCACAGGGTCAAGTGCGTACAGGCTGTATGCCCTGGTCGCTTTTTATGCACGCGCCAAAAAGCCCCTCTTCGACGAGGAGGTCACCGCGCTGTTCTCGCAGGTTCTGCCCGAAGTGTGCCAAAATTACTCATATGAGCTCATCGCATACCGAATAACGCCCAATCAGGTGCACCTGATTCTGGGGTTCAAGCCGACCGAAGCGTTGGCGGATGTGATTAGCGACATCAAACGCAGCACGGCGCATCGACTTTTTGAGGGGATCCCCCGCCTCGAAGCCGAGATCGGCAAGCGCAACTTCTGGGCAGAAGGGTACTTCGCTGAGACGCTCGGATATGCCCAGATTGAACCCACCCTGCGCCTGTGGGAAACCCGTTCGCGAGGTGAAGAGCCTGTGCTGATCCAGATTGTGTACGACACGACGCAGCCCCTGCACCCCAAGCAAATTGAGCGGGCGATGGACGAGTTGTTGCCTGCAGAGCGCGTGGTGATGCGCCTACTGTACGGACTGCAGGGCGAGCAAGTGCACACCTTAGAGCAAGCCGCAGAAAAGCTCTCTCTCAAGCCAGAAGAAGTGCAACAAATCGCCCAAGAATCGATAGAGAAGATTCGCGCGTTCCTGCGTGAGCGACGTGCCAAGCGTATGGAACGCACTGCTGGGAGGTCCGCATGAGCGAGTGCCTGTTCTGTAAGTTCGCCAATCATGAAATCCCCACGCAGGTCGTCTATGAAGACGAACACGCCTTCGCGTTTCGCGACATCAATCCCCAAGCCCCTACCCATATCTTGGTCATCCCGCGCCAGCACATCGAGAACCTCGCCGCGATGCAGGCGGAACACGAGACGCTGATGGGGCATCTGCTATGGGTCTGCGCCGAGCTTGCACGGCGAGAGGGGATCGAGGCGGAGGGCTATCGCGTGGTGCTGAACACGAACCGCGCGGCAGGGCAGTCGGTGTTCCACCTACACTTCCACTTGCTGGGCGGGCGTTCCATGACCTGGCCCCCAGGCTAAAACAGTAGAGAGCGTGTTTTCGCCCCGAATCTGCCATAATTACGGGTATGAACCGTTCTGCTTTACTCCGCGCAGCGGGGCTGAACCTGTTGCTGGTTGGTTCACTCTGGTCGCAGGGCGCTCAGCGTCAGCCACACTTCCATGTGCCCCCGCCGAAGCCGACCTCTGCCTATGACGAGCCGCTCACAGGCTACGAGGTTGCTGTTCTCACCGCCGAGTTTATCGTAAATCTGGAGCGCGGGCTGTCAGAGGCGTTCCAGAAGCCGATTAGCACGGCGAGCGCGGGCGTGGTGCAATTAGAAGGTCGGCATCCCGCGTGGGCGCAGCCCGCTTTGAAAGAGCTCAAGGCACGGGGGGCAATCCCACCCCGCTTCAGCGCAGGCAAGCCGATGCCACGCTATCAGGTCGGGCAAATGCTCGCCCAGTACGCTCAACGACTGGACGCCCAAATGCGCACCCTGCTCGGCGCACCGCGCGGCAAAACGCGATTCCAAACCCAGCCGACTATCAAGCTGAAGACAAACCATCCCGCCTACCGCGCGCTCCAGTATCTGGCGCAGGGCGGCTGGGTTAACGCAGGTGCGCCACTCTACCAGGAGCCGACCAAACCCATCCGCGGCAAAGAACTGCCCGATATGCTCCGCGATATAGCGCAGCGCATCTTGGAACGCTACCGCGACGAACCGCACCTGCAATAACTCGTCGGGTATCCTATCAGAGGAGGCTCCTGCTATGCCGTATGTAATCACGGAACCTTGTATCGGCGTGAAGGACAAGTCCTGCGTCGCGGTCTGCCCCGTGGATTGTATCTACGAGGGCGAAGACCAGCTCTATATCAACCCCGACGAATGCATCGACTGTGGACTATGCGAGCCGGAGTGCCCCGTGAACGCCATCTATGCGGACACGGAAGTGCCCCCCGAATGGCGCCACTATATTGAGAAGAACGCGAACTTCTTCAAACAGAGGAAGTAGTTGGGGCGTATGGGCGGCGCTGGGGGCGATCCTGCTTGTCCACGCGCTCGCCCTGCCCCAAGCGTTTACGCATTTTCCCCTACGCGCCGACAGCGACACGGCGGTCATGCTCGATGCCGTGCAGCGTGCGGGAGGGTTCTCAGGCGCGTGGCGCTGGTTCGTGGGCGACTGGCTGCTGGAAAATGGCTTCTACCGCCCGATTTCAAGCCTTTCGATAGTCGTAGATTACACCGTGTACGGCGAGACGGCATGGGGGTTCCGCCTGACGAATTGGCTGCTGATGGTTCTCACGGCGGTGGGCGCGTTTTTTCTGACGCGCGAGTACGCCCGCTTGATTGCGTATCCCCGTGCCGACGGGCTTGCCGCAGGCGTCGCCCTTGCGCTTAGCCTGCAGCAGACAGGATTGACTCACACGCTGGGGCGTTGGTCGGCGTGGTGGTTGGTGGGGCTGGTTGTCATCGGCATGGTCATCGCCCAGCGCAGAGCAGGCGCACCGAACGCGGTCTTGAGGGAAGCAGTTCGTCCACACTGGCTCCCGCTGATGTTTGCGCTCGGCGCGCTCTTTTGGGGCTTTGACCGACTGCTGGAGACGCACTACACGCGCCTGATTACTTGGGTTCCCTCGCGCACCGCGATTCTGGGGACGATGTTCAGCGTGTGGGCGGTGTATTGGCTGGTGCGAGGGGCGTCGGCGCAGCGATGGAGGTGGCTGGGCTTGGGGGGTGCGCTCTACCTGCTTGCTCTGGGGAGCTACGAACAGCCGATTACGCTCCTCCCTATACTTGGCACGCTTGGGTTCTGGCACCGAAAACTCTGGGGGGCTTGGGGCTGGAAGGCGTTCGGTGTGGCGACGCTGGCAGGACTGCTCATCATCGCGCTGCGCCTCACTCTGCTCCCCACCGAACCGACACGCTATCAACAGCAGCAGCTCCGCAGCAGCGTCGTGGGACCAGTGATGAGCTATCTGACCGAGCTGATACCGCCTACCGCGCAGTGGCAATACTGGCGATCTGTGGGAACAAACTTGGAAGTCCTGCTGGTGGACCGTCAGGGCTGGGACAACATCGTAGGCACGCTGCTCTATCTGGGCGTGCTGGTGGCGTTGTGGCGACAGCGCGCACTGCTTGGAGGCGCGCTGGGGTGGCACGCGCTCACCTTCCTGCCGATGGCATTCCTGCACTTTTTTGAACACTACATGTATCTGCCGCAGCTGGGTAAGACGCTGTTCGATGTGGGGCTGATTGCGTGGGGCGTGGGAAGCCTCGACAAGGGGCTCTCTCGGCACCCCAACGGCAAGCCAGAAGAGCATGCCCAAAGAACAGGTACAATTACCGCAGCTCTATGGATTGGCAAGAATGGCTCAGTTGGGCGCAACAGCCGCAGGTGGTGGTGGGACTAATCATCGCGGTGGCGGCGCTGGCAATCGTGAACCTTGTGCAGGCGTGGCGCTGGGGTAAGTTCATGCGCCGCTGGAAGCAGCTGATGACCCACTCGGAAGGCGGCTCGCTGGAACACACGCTCTATGAGACCCTGCGCCGTGTGTCGCTGATGGAAGAGACGCTCAAAGCGCACGGGAACCACCTGGAGCAGCTGCAGAGTCAAACGAACCAGTGCCTGCAGCGGGTGGGGCTGGTGCGCTACGACGCCTTCCCCGACATCGGCGGGCAACAGAGCTTCGCGCTCGCGATGCTCAACGAGCAGGGCGACGGCGTCGTGATTAGCGGCATCCACAGCCGACAGGAGATGCGCGTTTACGCAAAGCCCATCCAGAAACGCGCCTCGCCAATTGGACTATCGGACGAGGAGCAACAGGCGTTGCGTGAAGCACAGTAGCACGGACATTCCTGTCCGTGCGTGGCGTAGTGTCGGCGTCCTCGCCAACCGACTTTGCGACGCCAAGAAAGGCGTCGCACCTGCGCTTGGACTGAAGTCCGAGCCACAGGTGAATGCGCTTGGACTAAAGTTCAAGCCACAGAGCAAGCGCGCTTGGACTGAAGTCCAAGCCACAGGTGAATGTGCTTGGACTGAAGTCCGAGCCGCAGAGAAAATGCGCTTGGACTAAAGTCCGAGCCACTGGGTAAATGCGCTTGGACTGAAGTCCGAGCTACAGAGCAGATGCGCTTGGACTGAAGTCCAAGCCACAGCGAGCGGGAGGGTACATCTATCTACGACTACAGCAGCGACGAGGTACTCATAGAACGCTTCAAAGAGGGCGACGAGTTCGCGTTCGACCTGCTCGTGCGCCGCTACGAGCAGAAGGTCTACCAAC
>CALAMM010000059.1 GCA_937925775.1 uncultured Fimbriimonadales bacterium | reverse complement strand
TCCGAGCCACGCGCTGCGGGTGCGACGCCTTTCTTGGCGTCGCAAAGCGTCCCCGCCGACGCTTGGACAGGAATGTCCAAGCCACTTGGAGTGTCCTGCTCGCTGGTTCTGCGACGACAGGAATGTCGTCGCACCCGCTTTGGCGGCGCGAAGCGTCCCCGCCGACGAAACACACCACTGCGTAGCGTCGGCGTCTCGCCGACGAACTACGCTTGGACAAGAATGTCCAAGCCACGCGCTGCGGGTGCGACGCCTTTCTTGGCGTCGCAAAGCGTCCCCGCCAAGAAAACCCGCGACGACAGGAATGTCGTCGCACCCACCGCAGCACCACTGCCCCCGCCGACGACACACACCCACCGCGTAGCGTCGGCGTCCCTGCCGACAAAGCGTGCTTGGACAAGAATGTCCAAGCCACACCTGCGCTTGGACAGGACTGTCCAAGCCACACCCGCGCTTGGACAAGATTGTCCAAGCCACATCGCGTCGCGTACTGGGGTAGGACGCCAGAAATGCACCGATAGGTCGGGTATACTCTGAACAACGCGCGATGATGCGCGTCAAGAATCTTGCATACGGAGGTTATAGCAATGCAGAAGCGCAACCGTTTCTGGTGGGTAATCCCGTTTATTATCGGGATTTTGTTGTGGGGCGTTTGGAGTGTGGTCTTTTCCTCCACGCCTCTGAAAGAAGGTTCCCAAGCCCCCGATTTCACGCTACCTGGGAGTGACGGCAACACCTATCGCCTGAGCGATTTTCGCGGCAAGCGCGTCGTGCTGATGTTCTACCCGAAATCGAACACCCCCGGCTGCACGGCACAGAACTGCGCTGTGCGTGACCAGTATGACCAACTCAGCCAGCATGCGGTTGTGTTCGGAATCAGCGTCGATACGCCCGAAACGCAGACCCAATTCGCCAAACAGCACAACCTGAAGCATATCGTGCTGGCGGATGCGGACGGCAAGGTGGCGGAAGCCTACGGCGTGCGCACAACAGCAGGGTTCGCCAGCCGAACGACCTTCATCATCGCGCCTGACGGCACTATCGAGAAAGTATTCGAAAAAGCAGGCACCAGCAACCACCCTGAGGAGCTGCTAAGCTACTTCCGCGCGAGCGCCCAGCAGGGAACCGCTGAGAAACCCGAAATCGGCAAGCGTGTCCCGAACTTTACCCTCCCGAATGTGAACCCGCGCGAGGGATTGCCAAAAGAGGTCACGCTCTACGACATCAAGGATAAGAAAGCGATTGTCATCATCTACATCGCGACGCGCTGTCCCGTGTCGCTGGACTATGATGAGCGCATGGCGAACCTCGCCAAAGAGTATGCGGACAAGGGCGTGCTATTTCTGGGTATCAATTCGAACCACATCGAGCCCGCTTCAGAAGTGGCGGAGCATGCCCAAAAGAAGGGGTTCATCTTCCCTGTGCTGAAGGACGAGGGCAATAAGGTTGCCGATATGTACGACGCGAAGGTCACTCCCGAAGTGTTCGTGGTCGATTCGAACTTCGTGTTGCGCTATCATGGGCGTATCGACGACAGCCAGAATCCCAACCGCGTGAGTCAGCGCGACTTGAAGAACGCGCTGGACGCGATTCTGGCAGGCAAGGAGCCGCCCGTGAAAGAGACCCGTGCCTTCGGTTGTACCATCAAGCGCGTGCAGCGGTAGTCGTCGCAGGTGCGACGACAGGAATGTCGTCGCACCTGTGTCAGCCATTCGTGGTCGTTGCGCCTATGTCGGAGGCTTGCTTTCGGATTGCTTCTCGGTCTGCCTCGCTTAGTCGGCGCAGGTTGCGAACCTGCTGCCCCAAGCGTGGGTGGTTTTCGAAGGTGCGTTCGTGGCGCATCAGGAAGTTCCAATAGAGGGTGGTGAAGGGGCAAGCGTCTTTGCCGACCGCGCGGTCGGGCTTGTAGCGACAGTTCGTGCAGTAGTTGCTCATTCGCTGAATATATTTACCGCTGGCGATGTAGGGCTTGGACGCCATTAGCCCGCCATCGGCAAACTGCGACATCCCGTACACATTCGGCAGCTCCACCCACTCCACAGCGTCCACATAGACCGCCAGATACCATGCGTGTACCTGCTTTGGTTGCACACCGCGCAGGAGCGCGTACAGCCCTGTGACCATCAGTCGCTGGATATGGTGTGCGAAGCCGTGGCGCAGGGTTTGCCCGATTACCTCTCGCAGGCAGTTCATGTCGGTCTCACCCGTCCAGTAGAAGTCGGGCAGGTCGGCGTTGGCGTTCAGGGCGTTGCGCTCCAGGTATTCAGGCATGTAGAGCCAGTAAATGCCTCGAATATACTCGCGCCAGCCCAGAAGTTGGCGTACGAACCCCTCCACGCTCTGGAGAGGCGCGTGGTTTTGGTGGTAGGCATCTATTGCTTTCTGGATGGCGACGCGCGGGTCTAAGAGCTTGAGGTTGATGGCTGACGAGAGGCGCGAGTGATACAGATACGGCTCGCCTGCCCACATTGCATCCTGATAGGGTCCAAAGAGGGGCAAGCGGTTCTCAATGAAATCGTCTAAGGCTTGCTCTGCTTGTTCAGGTGTCACAGCCCAGTCGAACGCCTGCAGGCTCCCAGGGTGGTTCGGGAAGCGCGCCTCCACGAGGCGGATGACCTCCTGCGTGGTGGCATCGGGTTGGAAGCGGATTGGCTGGGGCACTAAGCCAGGTCCCTGCTTGCCGAACGCTTTGCGGTTCTCAGCGTCGAAGTTCCACGCCCCACCCAGCGGCTGCTTGCCCTCCATCAGGATGCCTGTGCGCTGGCGCATTTCGCGATAGAAAAATTCCAGCCGCAGCTGTTTGCGCGTCGCGGCGTGGCGTTTGAAGTCATTGATACTGATTAAGAAGTGGCGGTCTGGGCGGATTTCGAGGGGCACGCCCAGTTGTCGGGCGGTTTGCTTGAGGCTCTGCAGCACGCGCCACTCGCCCGGCTCCACCACAATTAGCCTCTGCGGTTGTAGGCGGCGCACTGCGCGGGTGAGTTCACTGGCGAAGCTGCCTCCGTTCTCAGGGGCGTCCAAGGCGTGATAGTGGACGGTATAGCCCCGACGGCGCAGCCAGTCGCGAAAGTGGCGCATCGCGCTGAGAAAGATGGCAATCCGCGCTTTGTGGCTCCAGACATGGGTGGCTTCCTCCGCCACTTCCGCCATCCAAACGGCATCGCAAGCGGGGTCAAAGCCGTCGAACCCCGCAGATCGGGGGTCAAGTTGGTCACCTAAAACTAACACAAGGTTGCGCATGATTGAGCAAGACCTGCCTCTCGAAAGCCAGCTGCGCGCCTTCGGGCACCAGCTGGGGTTTGCACTTGGAAATTATACCGTCTCCTGAAAGCGGTTTCGGGATGC
>CALAMM010000058.1 GCA_937925775.1 uncultured Fimbriimonadales bacterium | reverse complement strand
ATCGCGCACGCTCTGCTCGACAGGCACAACCCCTGCGCCTACAAGAGTCCATAAGGGCTGGTAGTAGTGTTTGGGGGACGGTTCGATAATCGCTATGTCATGAACGCCCTTGCGCACTAACTGCGCGGCGACCGTGATGCCAGCGGTTCCGCCACCGATTATCACAATCCGATAGCGCTCCACATCGCGCGCCTTAACTGGCGCATAGCCCACCTCTGCGTAGGTCTGCATGATACACTCCCTCACAGAGTTAGAGGCAAGTGGCAGGCTATAGGATTCATCCCAGTGGAGAACGGCGGGAGAATTCGGTATAATCCTCCTTGCGACGAAGGAGTGTGAACCGATGGCGACGAGCAAGCAACGCAGCGGCGCTTTTATGATTGAACCCGCGTCTTCAAGCGAGGTCTTTACTCCAGAAGACTTCGACACAGAAGCCCGCATGATGGGCAAAGCGGCGGACGATTTCGTGCGCAACGAGGTGTTGCCCCTGCTGCCTGAGATTGAGCAAGCCAAAGAGGGCTTGATGCGCGAGTTAGACCGCAAGATGGGCGAGCTGGGCTTCACCGCCGCTGAAGTGCCGACGCACTACGGCGGCTTAGACCTGCCCAAGACGACCGTCGCGCTGATTGTGGAGAAACTCGGACCCGAACCCGCCACTTGTCTGACCTTGCAGGCGCATGCTGGGTTGGCAATTCTGCCTCTGGTGTTGGAAGGCAATCCTGAGCAGAAGGAGCGGTACTTGCCCAAGCTGGCGTCGGGCGAGTGGTGCGGCTCCTTCTGCCTCAGCGAGCCGGGCAGCGGCTCCGATGCGCTCGCGATGAAGACCCGCGCTACCCCCACCGACGGCGGCTACATTCTCAACGGCGAGAAGATGTGGGTCACCAACGCTGGTTTTGCCGACCTGTTCACCGTGTTCGCCAAGCTGAACGGCGAGCAGTTCACGGCATTTTTGGTGGAGCGCACCTTCGAAGGCGTGCACTTGGGGCGTGAGGAGCATAAAGTCGGCTTGCACGGCTCCAGCACGCGGCGTGTGGCGTTCGAAAATGTGTTCGTGCCTGCCCGAAACCTGCTGGGTGAGGTGGGCAAGGCGCACTACATCGCGCTGAACACGCTCAATCTGGGACGCTATAAAATGGCAGCCAGCGCGCTCGGCACGGGTAAGTACGCGCTGGAGGTCTCCACTCGCTACGCCAAAGATCGCCAGCAGTTCGGGCAACCAATCGCGAACTTCGGCTTAATCCGCGCCAAGCTCGCGCGAATGGCGACGCACCTGTTCGCTTTAGAGAGCATGCTCTACCGCACGGGGCATCTGATGCAGGCGTGGTTCGAGCCGATTCACGACCTACCCCCTGACCATCCTGAGCTGCATCTGCGCTATCGCGAGGCGGCATCGGAATATGCAGGCGAGTGCGCCCTGCTCAAATTCTATGGGACGGAGGTGCAGTATCTCTGCGCGGACGAGGGCGTGCAGATTCACGGCGGCTACGGCTACACGGAGGATTTCCCGATTGCCAAAATCTTCCGTGAGTCGCGCGTGCCGCGCATCTACGAGGGCACGAACGAGATCAACCGCCTAAACTTCACCCAGCACTTGATACGGCAGATGCAGCGAGCAGGGTTGCCGTTGCTGGAAGAGGCGCGTGCGCAGGCGAGCAAGTGGAGCCACGATGGCGACGGAGATGCCCACACGACGCGCGACCTGCTGAACACGCTCGCTGCGCAGTTCCGCGCGGCGACGCTCACGGCGTTTCAAAAAGCATGGGATGCCTACGGCGACCACCTGCGCGAGCAGCGTCAGGAAGTTGCTGCCGCGATTGCCGATATGGCGGTCTATCTCTACGGCTTGGATAGCATGCTTGCACGCCTGCCCAAGCTGCGAGGCGCCCAAGCGGAGGCGGGCGAACTGATGGCGATGCTGTTCGCACGCGAGGGCGTCGTGCAACTCAACGAGAAGTTGAACCTCGTGCTGAGTGCGCTGGGCGCGAACGAGCCAACATTCCACCTGAACCTGCCGCGATTCAACGCCATCGAGGTCGCCAACCGCCTCGCCCTGCATGTGCTGCAGCGCGACGGCTACCCGATAGCATAGCCGGCTCCTTCGCCGACACCGAGCGCGGGCGCGATGCAGGAATGCCGACGCGCCCCTCCCCTCTCCCCCTGCGTGGGGGAGGGGCTTGGAAGGGGTGCAGCCACGCGCCTACCCTCACTATCGGGAGGGATTTAGGCAGGGAGAGTCGCGGTGTCGCGTTGACGGCGTGTTAGCGCTGCCATCAGCAGACTCACGCACCCTGCGCCGACGGCGATGCTGAGCAATCCCGCTTGAAAGCTGCCCGTAAGCGCGACGATACCGCCCGGAATGAGCGAGCCGCCGACCCCGCCCAGCAACACCGTTGTTCCGTTATACAACCCCGTAATCGCCCCCACGCGATGAGGGGGCGCCATCCCCTGCAGCGTCGCGAACTCCTGCGCATTATAACTGCTCTGGAGAAACACTCCCAGCGCAAGCAGAGCCACCGCCAGCGCGTTGGAAGTCGCGAATGCCGTCAGCACCACGCAGGCACCCGCCAGAAGTAGCCCGCCACTCGCCATCGCAGTGCGCTTGCCCGTTCGATCGCCCAGATACGCCCAGAAGAAAATCCCGATGATGCCCGATAGGAACACGCTGAACAGCGGCAGGCTCAACGCGCCGAACTCGATGCCCCGCGTGCGGTTCAGATAACTGGGCAGCCAGTTCAGGATCCCGAACACGCAGAAAGCGTTGCAGACGCCCGCGGCGATATAAAGCCAGAGCGCGACACGGTCGTCCCGAACGCGCCCGTGCGCTTGTGTGGCCACCTCTGCTTCATCGGGCAGGGGGGTCGCCTGAACGGGGGGGTCGGAGCCGTGCGGCGTATCGCGCACATAGCGCGCGACCAGCGGCAGGCTAATCATCAAGCCCGCAAAACCGAGCAACGCAAAGGTCGCTCGCCAGCCGAGCCACTCCGTGAGCGGCACAATCAGCAACGGTGCAACCGCCAGCGCAACGAGAATCCCCGCCACATAAATCGAGTTTGCCCGACCGCGCTCGTGGGGGGGGAACCAGCGGCTCACCAGCGCGCTGTTCATCGGCATATGCACGCTCTCCGCCAGCCCCAGCAGCAGGCGCAACCCAATCAGGGATGCCAGCGACCCACCTAACGGATAGAACAGCATCGTGCAGACCGAGAACCCCACGATCGAGAGCATCAGACTGCGCTTCACCCCGAACCGCTCTGCTATCGGGCTGAGCAGAACCTGTGCCAACCCGAAAGTCAGATAGAACGCGCCCAGCAGATACTGCCCGTAGTGCCCCATCTGCTGGTCGTTCCAGCCGAACTCACGGGCAATCTGCGGCAGCACTATCGGGAGGTTGTTGCGGTCGATGTAATGCACGAACACTGTGACTGCCAGTACCAGCGGGATTATCCAGCGGTTGCGCACCATCGTGGCGGGGATTGTACCTCGCTGGGGAGAAGGAGCGGTTTTTTAAAGTCCCTCTCGTGCATGTGAGGCGTTGGCGACCACTGCAAACCGAACCTTTAGACGCTCCCGCCAACTATGACGCCCATCACGCATCACCAAGTCTACCCACCGCGATTGCTTCCCCAACGGCTTACCCACCGCGTCCACCTGCACCATCAGGGAAAGCCCCGACAGCGGCGACAGCCCACGCTTGCCCGTGTCGGCTACCGTGCAACCGCAGCTCGGCACAGGCTCTACCTCCAACCCGCTCAGCGTCGGGTTGAACACAAGACCCGATGCGTAATGACCGTCCCAGCCAGCACTGGACTTACATCGTAGGTCGCGCCCGCCAGCCAAAGGCGACTGCCTTCCAATCGCCGCTCGGCGTAGCCAATCAGCAAAACAGCCACGCCATCCCAACGCCTATCAGCAACCCCTGCCAGAGGCGCAGCGTCGTCATTTTCTATTCCCTACAATCCGCGCAACACTGCTGTCGGAGCGGATGCTCAATCGGGCGAGTTTACATCGCGTCATCACTTTGAACCTGTATCGCCTGTGCGACAATCGCTAACGGTCGCAGACTTGTCTGAGGCTGCAAGATGCAGTGCATTCAAAAGGGCGACATCCGCTTTCGGGCTACACTCTGTATACTGGACGGAAATTTTCAGCGGTGCGCTGCTGATTTGCGCCTTTGCCGCAATCACTAAGCCTGATTGTTCATCGCGGAGAGTTCCAAGAGTTTCCACTGTGAACAGTGTCTTTCCGTGAGCGTCCTGTGCCACGGCGCGTCGTATCAGCCAGTGGTCTTCGGGCACAACCCACAACTGCCATCTCAGTAAGGTGTCAGTCGGCGCAGTCGTTATCAGCAGCTTGCCGTCAGGCAGGCGTTGAATCTGCTGCACCGCGCGCAACATTGTCTCGGGAATACGCCCTGTAGCTATCCGCAGGAACTCTGCCCATACGACACCATGCGTGTGCTGCGCCGTGATTGAGCGGGAGTGCCCCACGCTCCTGACTGTGTTATCGGGGGCAATCCGTGCGCTTTCGAGGGTTTCCATCAGAAAGACGCCGCTCGTTGTGCCCAGCACACTCATCTCGCTCCAGCGGTGAAGGACGAGGTCGCCGTCGGGCGTGTAATCGCGCGAATGCGCCCCTTGTGGAGGAACATACTGCACAGGGCGGTCGTAATTCGGGTTCTTCTTCTGGCAGCCCCATCCGCGTACTGGGTCGCCACTCCATGTGACAATGCACTCAGAGCGCACCTGCGTCCCAGCAGGCAATCCAGTGGAACCGAGCAGAATGTTCTCCACCAGCATGCCTTTCGCAGTGAGGGCGGGTTGAACTGTGTGGCGCAA
>CALAMM010000057.1 GCA_937925775.1 uncultured Fimbriimonadales bacterium | reverse complement strand
TTCGAAAAACGCTTCGAGTTGGTGGAGATTCCTCGCCTTCGGCTCGGAATGACAGGGGTTGCGCTCCGAGTGCCCCTTGTCATGCCGAGCGGAGCGAGGCATCTCAAACACTGACGCCCCCGATTTTTCGAACACCCTCGGCGACTGCTGACTAAGCACAGCCGAGGTGGGTATAATTCAGCTGGTTGGGCCTGTAGCTCAGCGGCAGAGCAGGCGGCTCATAACCGCTTGGTCGCAGGTTCGAATCCTGCCGGGCCCACCATCCTTAGTGGCATCCCATCATGCGCTCCTTGCTGCTCTACGCCCTTAGCAGCTTGAGCCGAAGTTGAACAGCACAAGGAGCAGATCGGCATCGTCTACCACCCCGTCCTGATTAAGATCGGCGTCTCTGTTCTGGCTGCCGAAATTGAAGAGAATAATGAGCAGGTCGGCGTCGTCCACGATGCGGTCGCTATTCGTGTCGCCCGAACAGCGTGTACATCCCTGCCGGCTTACGAACGCTGCACCGCTTAGGGTGATACGATAGCGTCCGCTCTCGAAGCTGTTACCGATCCAGCCTGCAATACGTCGGGTATGGGAGGCGCACTGCAGGCTGCCTGATGCCCAGAGGGGATTGCCCTGCGCGTCCACTGCCGCTCGCGGGTAGCCGCTGATCGCCAGCAGGTAAGTTCCTGGCTCCGTGATGCAATTCAGTGAGTTGTCGAGGCGCGATTCGGTTGTGGTGTGATGGTCATCGTTGTGCATAACGCCCGCGCCATCGCACCGAAAGAGCCACAGCTGAGTATCCCATCCCGTCGTGTCGACAGTGGAGGCAACGAAGGCGGCTGGGTTCGTAACGCAGATTACATACATATCGACATCGTCCGGCAGCAGCTCGCCCGTGATTGCTTGGACGGGCGTGGCGCAGGGCGTCGTGTTGGCAGAGGCAACCAGCTGCGCAGAGGCAGGTAAATCGCCGGCATCCGCACCGCCGTTCACATACTCATCCCACTGCTGAGCTGGGGAACACCCCTCCAGAGACACAGGGGCTGCGCCGCGTGCGCCTTGCAACTCGATCAGGTACGCCCCGTTCACCCCATGCATTCCCACCCATTCACGCACCCGTGAATCGGGTTCAGCGCCGTCGGGACAGCGTATTTGGTTATAGGGCTGTTGCGCCCACAGATCGCCGCCGCCACACCCCACAGGGCGTCGCCCAAACCCAGTAATCGCCAGATAATAGATCCCCGGTTGACGGATGCACTGTCCCGTCAGCAGCGATTGCAAGCCCCCTTCGGGCGAGTCGTCGTTGAAGGCGACGCCTCTGCCTGCGGCGTCGAACAGGTAAAGCTGGGTGTCGAAGGATGTGAGACAGCGTGTCGTGGCACGGAACTGTGCAGGGTTCGCGATATAGATAGCGTAGAGATCGACATCGTCGGGGCTGAGGGTTCCGCGGATTGCGGGGAGCGCGCCCGCAGGCGTCGCTTGGGCGGTTTCGGGTAGACTGCCCGCGTCGCCCCCCTCCGTGTGCCCGTTGAACGCAGGGGCGGAGGCGAAGCGAAAGGTTAGCTGTCCGCTGTTCCAGACGCCGTCGTCGGCGCAGTTGGGCGCGTTGTCGAACACCTCGTAAAATTCCAGGTAGAGCCTGCCATCAGGCAGCGGAATCGGCGGCAGGTGATAGGCGTCGCAAAGACCGACTACCCCGCTGCTGGCGTAGCTGCCAGCGCCTGGTTCATTCACTTCAACGGCGGGACGCAGGATGTACCCCTCGCCGTGTACATTCGTGATTAGCACTGCGATATCGCTTTGCCAGCTGGGGGCATTCGCTGTGAGCTGCACGTTCCAGCCGAGCGCGTGCCAGCGCGGGTTTTGGAGCGACGCTGCAACGCTGATACGCGTGTTGCAGGCAGCGCCTTGCGGGTCGCGACTTGGAATGTTGTTGAGGGTGACCACAACATCGTTGCCTGATGCGGGGAAGAAGTCGGTGTAGGAGCGATAGAGACCCGGGTCGCGTGGCGATACCTTGACCGGGGTCAACGCGCCCTCCCCCGCAGGCAACTTGTCGATGGTCTGTGCTTGCACGGTCGCCCCAACAAGCATGCAGATTGCCCCAATCCCTATGCCGTTCAGTCGTTTCATCGCGTTTACCTCGCTATCGGACTCGCACCCGAAAAGACGCGCTCCCGCGCCCGCCCGCCGGTACATTCGGAATCGTCCAGATTAGTTCACTGCCCTGAACCCTGGCAGCAGGCGTGGAGCTCACCAGCTGCATGCCGTCGGGTAGGGAGACGCGAATCTCGACATTTTGAGCCGCCACCAGTCCATCGTTGGCGTATTCCACTTTATAGTTGACTTCCTCACCTGGGCGTGCGCTGGCTCGGCTGGCGCGGACCCAGACGCGCATTTCTGGCGCGGCATAGAACACCATGCCCGTGTGCGGCGGCAGCTGAACCTGTGTCCCCGCTTGCACCAGCTGACGATCCCAGTTGTAGCCGCGTAAAGGGACGGTATAGGTATAGGTACGGTCGTGCGTCGGGTTGACGACCACCACACCGTACTGATACTGGCGTACAATCAAACCGCCCTCCAGCAGGTTGCCCTGTACAAACTGCATCGGTGCAACGGGGTTGCCAAGGGGCACCATCACCTCAGGTGGTACGAACCCTTCAGGGTGGAGACGGGTGGGATGGCGTGGATCTAACACCAGGTAGGTGTTGGCGTGTTGCACGGCGAGTGCCATGGCGATCGAGAAACGCAACTTCTGTTGAAAGCTAGGGTGCTGCCAGTCGAAAGTCGGATTAAGGATAATAATCTTGTCCGGATATTCTGTGGCGAGCCGAATTTCGTTCCGAACCGTCCAGATGCGCCAGTTGTTGGCGTCCTCCACCCGTCCATATTCGTGTGTGTAATTCGGGCGATTGGGAGCCCCAGGATTGTATCCATGACAGAACACATGCTCCATCCAAAAACCGCTCATATGATTCAGTATGGTGACGCCAGGAGCATCAGGTCCGCCATTGATTCCGCGCAGCATAAATCCCGGTGACCAGGCGATGTTTGGGATAAAACGCACGCCGTAAGTACTTTGCACGGGCGGTCCCACTGTGTTCACCCAGCCGATGACTGCCTGTACCCACAGGTCGTTCGTGGGATAATTCGGCGGCGCGAACCGATTAGGACCAACCCGCATATCGAAGTTGTCCAGCATCACATGGTGGGGGAAACCAAGCCGGGGGATTAGATTCATCAGACTGTCACGAGCGCGTTCACGAACCTGAGGCTTCCCGAGGTCGAGATAGTAACCGCCATCGTAGAGAATGCGCCTCTGGTGGCTATCGAGCAAGAACCAGTCGGGATGATTCTGCAGGACATCGTCGTAGTTATAGAGATCGCTGTTGTGGCGTGCCCAGCTGTCGGTAATAGGACCCGTGAAGAGGACATAAGCAACTTGTGGAATGTTAGGGGCGTATTGACGAAAAGCGGCGAGGCGATGCCACCTTGCTCCTACAATTAGCTGCCAGGGATGATTATGAACCAGTCTCACCCAATCCGATTCCTTTTCCGCGTGGCTGAGCGCAAGGCGCAGCCCGTTGGGCAGGGATGCGGGGCGCGAGAGCGTGACCCCAGACAACGCGCGCGCTTCGTCGATCCAGAGCGTTCCCGTCGCTGCGCCTGCTCCCGCGACAAGGCGCACCTCCAGAAAGACCTGAGCCGCCTGACTCGAGTTCAGTTGCGCTGGTAAGACAGCCTCGACAACCTGCCAGTTCGTGGTTGTAGCGTGGGTGGGCGCAACCATCGAAACGCGATGCGCCCCCGAAGCAACGAAGATTTCGTAAGTGGCGTTTGTGAATCCCTGAGCGCGGTAGGCAAGCCGTACACGAATCGGTTCGTTGAGACGCATCGGAATGTGCGTCGTGAGGTAAGAGGGGAAAACGAGCCGTAGGGAAGCAACGCCTGCAGCGTTCCGAACCAGCTGCACTTTCTGGGATGCGGAGCCTGCGTAACGCACGGAGGTATCCAGACTCAACGCATACTCGGAAGGCGCGAGCCTTTCGGTTGCGATCGAGACACCATCGGTAATGCCATCTCGGTTGAAATCCAGCTCACAACTCCCTGCATGCGCAAAATAGTCAAGCTGAGGCGCGCTCTGTGTTGCCCCGGTTGCAAGCACGCCCACTATCACCACAACGCAACTTACGATTCGTTCCTGCAGCCTGTTCATGGCAACCTCCTTACACTCTGCTCCTGTAGGAGAACTCGACGAGCTGCTTTCCTTATGCGACCACTGTGTAATCGGATACGCAGCTCGCGAGCTTCAGGCATCTTTGCGTGGGGGCGAGGCAAGGGTGCGGCTCCTGTTTCGTAATCTGGGGAATGGAGTCGATAGCCTCCGTTTTCAGATTACTCGTCACGAAAGCCCTGACCGAACTCCGTGGAGCCGTTTAGAACTGTGGGAGAATCCCCCCAGCACGGGCGAGCGGGTTCTTGGTAGACGACTCGACAGCGGAATTTCCAGCGCGCTCTTCCCAGGCGGGTCGATGGTATTGAACACTTACCTGGCAGCGCCAAGCAATGCAGACACAGATGGGATTGTATGGCAGATATGCGGGCATTCGGTTGGCGGCGACGCACGCACGGCAACCTGGGATTACGGCGCGGGCATCGAGCGCAACCGCACGCAGGTGGGTGTATGGATGGGATGGGCTAACTACATGATGCAAACCCCCATCCTGATTCATGACAGGTATGTGTGGTGGGTGGGCGCGAACGGCAGCGATATTCGTTTACTCCGTTCGCAGCAGCCGCTTAGCCGAACCTCAGGATTCAGCGCTTTCTCGCAAGCCGTCCTGCGCTCTCTGGGCGGAACCCCTTCAGGCGCGGGCGCGTTTGCAGGCGGTCGTTGCTTCGTCGGGCGCACGGATGGACGGATTAGCTTTTTTGCTATACCTGCGCCCAGCAGCAGTTCGGTGGATATCCACTTCACTCTGTTGAATCAACCGTCTGGCGCACTGGTCGCCACTGGGTCGCCCATCGTGAGCGACGGTAACCATATCTATTATGCCACTGCTGCAGGACAGCTGGCACTCTATCGCCCCGCGACTGATGCATGGTTGCTCTACGCGCCTGCGTCGCCAATCGTCGCCTTCCATGCGCTCGGGGAATTTGTTTTGCTGGAGCATGCGAACCGTACCATCTCCCTTTGGCGCAACGGCGCGCTGTTGTTCGCGCACGCGCCGTTGCCTGGCAATCTCGGCGGTGTGTCAGGTTTTGAGGTCCTGCCGCGGGAGCGCGCAGTGGTAATCGCGCACGACGCTCGCATTAGTGTCTATCGCTGGGATGTGCAACAATGGCTCTGGAGTAATTATACAGGCGCACGGGTCATTTCCAACCCTGCTTACGATACCACAACGAACGCTTGCTACGGCATAACCAGTGACGGTCTACTGTGGGGTTTCCACGCCCCGAGTGGCGCACTGTTGCCCCACTATCCCCATCTGCTGTATCCTAAGCCGACCCTCTTGCAGCAGGCGCGTCTGCAGGCGGCAACGCGCGCGGGGCGCTCCGTTAGCTATCTCTATATCACAACCGTTCAGGGCGAAACGAGCAACACGCGCTTCTGGTGGGTTAATGCCTCCTTCCCGTACAACCGCTTCTATCGCGATATTCCGTGGACGACGGCTACCCTGCGCGAGGTGTTTATTTTAGGGAACACCCCCGACGATGTCGCGCTGGCGTGGTTCTGGCCCGTCGTTCAGAGCAACGGCGCGCCCGCGCCTGGATTTTATCTTTTCGATTTACAGTAGGAGAGCTGCAAGTGCTGATGGAAGCAGGGCGGTATATTATAACGCGATGCGTGTCATGCTCGGCAGTGCAGGATTGGGACTGGCGGCACTGAGTGGCTGCGCCCTGAGAAAGGAAGCGATTCCAGAGGGGCGCACGGTGTTGCGTGTGTGGAGCATGTGGTCGGGCGATGAGGAGAAGGTGTTTCAGGGCGTCGTGGATTACTACAATCGCGTGCAGAGCAAGGTGTATGTCCAGAATCTCGGTGCGGTCGAGGATACGAAGATTATCCGCTCGGTGGTAGCGGGCGCGCCGCCCGACTTTTTCACCCTGCGCGAGCCGGGCTACCTCGCGCCGTTAGCCGCCAACAACGCGCTGCTGCCGCTGGACGACTGGTTCCGCGAATCGGGCTTGCGTGAGGCGGATTTCGTGCCTGCTTCGCTCGCGCAAGGACGATATCAGGGCAGGCTCTACTCGATGCCGTACCTGCTGGATGCGCAGGCGCTGTTTTACAACCCTGACCACTTCAAGCGGGCGGGGATTTCGCCCAATCAGCCGCCGCGCACCCTAGAGCAGATGTTAGACTACGCGCGTCGGCTCACGGTCAAATCTCCCGGCGGCGCAATCCAGACGCTGGGCATGCGCCCACCTGACCTGATTTACATCATCGGTGCGTTCGGCGGGCAGTTCGTAGACCCGCGCACAGGGGTCCCCACCGCCGACCACCCTGTCAACCTCGAAGCCGCCCGCTACTATCGCGCCCTCATCGAGGCGATGGGCAGCGGCAAAGAGGTGCAGGCGTTCACGATGAGCTTCGGCAACGAACAGGGCACCAACAACCCCTTCTTCCTAGGCAAAATCTCGATGATGATTAACGGGCAGTGGAACACCTACTGGTTCCAGAAGTACGCGCCGCGCGTGCCCTATGAACTCGCGCCTGTGCCGTATCCTGCGCGCGACCCGCGCCTGCAAAAACCCACATGGATTGGGCAGAACATGTTCTGTATCCCGCGCGAGGCGCGGCACCCGCGCGAGGCGTGGGAGTTTTTCGTGTGGATGCAAAGCGAGGAGGCGCAGCTGCTGTTCGCCGAGACGATGCACGGCATCCCCAACATTCGGCGCGTGTTGAAGCACCCGCAGCTGCGCACGGTACACTCGCCCGACGAGGTGTGGAAACGCGGCTACTCGAAGTTTCTGGAGTTAGTGGACAGCCCGAACGCGCGTTTCTTTCCGATTACGCCCGTCGCCACGCTCTATCTGCACGAACTTTACACGGCGCAAGACTACCTGCTCAGTGGGAATAAAACCCCTGAGCAGGCGTTGCGCGATGTGCAGCAGCGCGTGGCGGCGGAGTATCGGCGCTGGGCGTAGCTAATGCCCGCCGATTTCCACCGCTTTGTATCCGCCGCGCATTTTGTAATACACGAACTGCGCTCCGAACAGGAACACGAGAATCAGCGGCAGCACGGCGACATAGCGGAAGGTCATCGCCGCGCCGTAGCGGAGCGCCTCATCCAGCGCGGCTTTCTGCTGCTGCGCGGTTGGGTCGCCCGCCTCCGCCTTCTTGATAATCTCCTGAGCGCGTTCGGGGCTGTATTTGCCCTCCACAACCACCAGCTGGCGCACTTCGGGCGTGAGTTTCTCGATGGTGTGCAGGTCGTAAATGCGCCCCATGCTCGGTCCTGCGACGCCTGCGGCAATCATGCCTGCCGCACCCATCACCGCGAGCAGGAACTCGCCCCCGCGCGGATAGCGTTCGGAGACCACCCCCAACATCGTGGGCCAGAAGTATGCCTTGCCAATCCCAAAGATTGTCGCCGCGAGGAACGCTGCGCCTGCCGTAAATGAGATACTTAGCAGATACAACCCCGCCGCCGCGAACGCTGCGCAAATCGCCAGTAACCCAATCGGCGTGAACACCCGCGCCACGGGACCCGCCACCAGACGCAGCACGAACATCAAGCCCGAGGTGTAGACCAGAAACAGTATCCCGCGAATGCCCACTGTGTCCGTCAGCACCGAGCCGACCCACTGGTCGGGTCCCAGCTCGGTAATCGCCGTCATACACATACACAGGATGAGCAGCAGCACGCCGGGGCGCAGAATCTGCAGGAACATTTCGCCCATGCTCACGCCCGACGCGGCGCGCTCGGTTTCGGGAAACTTCTCCGTCCAGATCATCGCGCCGTAAATCAAGGCGGGTACGATAATCGTTCCAAGCCGCACCTGCCACGGCGCGTTCAGAAACTGTGCTAGCGCGAAAGTCGCCAGCCCACCGATAATCAGCCCGCCTGGCCACCACGCGTGCAATACATTCAGTTTGTGTGTCTTGTCGTTTGGATACATCGTGGCGGCGAGCGGGTTGATGACCGCCTCCACCGTACCGTTCGCCAAGCCCACCAGCAGCGTGGAGAGCAGCAGCGCGACGAAGCCGTAGTTCGGTGATAGTATCGTGAAGATGATTCCCAGAATGTGTCCCAGACACGCGAGTTTAAGCAGGCGTCCCATGCCGAAGGTGTTCACCAGCGGTCCCACGATGAGAATCGCAATCGGGAAGCCCCAGATGCCCATCAGGTTCACCAGTCCCTGCTGCTCGTGGCTGATATCGAAAGTCGCGCCCAGCTCCTTGAGGATGTCGGCGCGGATCGAAAACGCCATCGCCGTCGTCACCAGCGCGATGCAGCTGGCAATGAACAATTTGTTATAGTTATAACTCCCCTGTGCCATGTCGCCCTCCTTAAGTGAGAGTAAGTTTCACTGTAGGCGACAGGAGTCCTGCATTAATATTTGGTTTGTGCTGCGAGACAGTCGGTACGCGGCGCGCAATTGCTCAGGTTCCACTTAACTCACACGCTCTAAATGGCGCAGTGTTAATCCAGTAATCCTTTGGGTAGAATCGCGGAGGCGAAGCTATGGGAAACTTCTTCAAATGGTTTTGTAGATGCGTCACTGAGGTGGGTGTCAGCCTATCCTCACGATGGCGGAAAAAGCGCAACGCAACGGCGTGCAACTCCGCCTGCTGCTGCTGGAACGCTACTTCGCGGAGCAGGAGCAGTGGGACGGGAGAGCGTCGAAATCATGTCGGGGCGCGACTACTCGGTTCTGGAACTGCTCCGTTCCCCGTGGCGGGATGCGCTGCAGCAGAGCCTGTCGGTGCGCGTCTACAACTTTGCGCCCCGCCTGGCGCAGATGGCGACGCCTATGGACGGTTCTACGCGCCTGAGGGAAGACGGAAGCAACCTGCCCACAATTGTACGCAACCTGCTGCGACAGGAACACACCCGCTCGCGCCTGCAAGCGCTGGTGCAAACGCTGCTGCCGTATGTGGTTTCGGTACAGACAGGGCGTCTGCCAAATGACGCGGCGTACCTGCAAGTGGTAGAGCAGTTCGCGGAGCAACGCACCTTCAGCGCGCCGTTGCTTTCCGACGGCACGGTTCACGCGATTGCGCTGGTGGTCGCGCTCTTCTTCGACGCGCACCCCAACGAACTGGCAATCTTCGAGGAACCTGACCGCCATCTGCACCCCAAGATTACCGAGCGACTGATGTATCTGATGCGCAGCGCATCCGAAACCCGACAGATTTTGGTCACCACGCATAACCCTGAACTGCTGCGCCATACTTCTGTCGAGGAGTTGCGCCTCATGAAGCGAGACGCGCAAGGATTCTCCCAGGTTGAGTACCCTGCGAGTCAGAAGATAGTGCGTCGGTCGCCTCCCATACGGACGCAGTGACCAAAGAGCGGTTCAAAAATCTATGTCAGCAACACGGTGTAGACTATTGGGTTGCGCTCCGCCAAATCCTCAAGGAGTACGACTGGAACCTTTCCAAGACGCGTAATCGCTCCCTGAACTACTTGGCAACACGACTGGGATTGTGAAAACAGGTATACTCTCCCCTCAGAACGCCCTTTAAGTCCGTCCAGTGAGGCGACAAGGGAGGCGAGTATGCCGATAGACACATCGTTACGCAAGGTTCTGGTAATAGGCTCGGGCCCGATTGTGATTGGGCAAGCCGCCGAGTTCGACTACTCTGGCTCGCAGGCGTGCCGCTCGCTGCGCGAGGAAGGTTTAGAGGTGGTGCTGATTAACTCCAATCCCGCCACGATTATGACCGACCCCGAAACCGCCGACCGCGTGTATATTGAACCCCTCACAGTGGAGTTTACGGAGCGCGTGATTGCGCAGGAACGCCCCGACGGATTTCTGCCCACGCTCGGCGGGCAAACGGGGCTGAACCTCGCGACTGAGCTGGCGGTGCGCGGCATTCTGGACAAATACGGCGTCCGACTGCTGGGCACACCCCTGACCGCTATTCAGGCCGCCGAAGACCGCGAGAAGTTCCGCGACCTGATGCGCCAGATTGGCGAACCGGTGCCCGAATCGTGGACTGTGGAGAGCATGGGCGAGTTGCGGCGCGTGGCGGAGATTGCACCCTACCCCTGCATCGTGCGCCCCGCCTACACGCTGGGCGGCACGGGCGGCGGTATCGCCCGCAATCCCGACGAACTGCTCGAAATCGGCGCACGGGGACTGGAACTCTCCATGCGCCATCAGATTCTGGTGGAGCGCTCGCTGTTAGGCTGGAAAGAGATTGAGTATGAAGTCATGCGCGACGGCGCGGACAACGCCATCGTGGTGTGTAATATGGAGAACCTCGACCCGATGGGCGTGCATACGGGCGACTCGATGGTGGTTGCGCCCTCGCAAACGCTGAGCGATTTTGAGTACCAGCTGCTGCGCACGGCGTCGCTGCGCATTATCCGCGCGCTGGGCATTCAGGGGGGCTGTAATGTGCAGCTCGCGCTGAACCCCAACGGCAGCGACTACTATGTGATTGAGGTGAACCCACGCGTGAGCCGCTCCAGCGCGCTGGCGTCTAAAGCCACAGGCTACCCGATTGCCCGCATCGCGGCGAAAATCGCCATCGGGCTGCACTTAGACGAGATTCGCAACCCCATCACGGGCACTTCCGCGGCGTTCGAGCCTGCCCTGGACTACTGCGTGGTTAAACTGCCGCGCTTCCCGTTCGACAAGTTCCCTACCGGCGACCGCACGCTGGGCACGCAGATGAAAGCCACGGGCGAGGTGATGGCGATCGACCGCACGTTTGAGGGCGCGCTGATGAAAGCCGTGCGCGGGCTGGAAGTGGGTGTGAGCGACCTGCGCTATCCCCCTGCCGCGCGCCTCGGCCCGATGGAGCTGGAGACGCTCATCGAAACGCCCAACGACATGCGCCTCTTTTACATCGCCGAAGCCTTCCGACGCGGCTGGCTGGTGGAAGAGGTACACGCGCTCAGCAAAGTAGATCCATGGTTCCTGCACAAAATCAAGCACCTGGTGGAGATGGAGGGTGAACTCATAGCGCGCAGTAGCGAGTTGCGAGAACTCCTTACTGGTGCGACGATATTCCTGTCGTCGCCTGAGGCGTCTTCGTCCGAGCCTGCCACTGGTGCGACGACATTCCTGTCGTCGCCTGAGGCGTCTTCGTCCGAGCCTGCCACTGGTGCGACGACATTCCTGTCG
>CALAMM010000056.1 GCA_937925775.1 uncultured Fimbriimonadales bacterium | reverse complement strand
AGAAGTGGATTTTGTTGTACCAGCAATACTGGAAGCCTGTGTGGCGTGCGCTAAGCAAGTTGCCGTGCAGCGCCTTCGCCTCCAGAGCGATGTGTGGCTGGTTGTTCCAGCAAAGAACATAGTCTATCCGTCCGTTTGAGGTCGTGTATTCTGGAATCACCAAGTTGGGGTTCTCGGTGTCCCAGTCGAGGGCGCGCAGCACAGGGTCGATTAGGGCATAGCGCGTCAGCATTTCGTTCTGCTGGAGCGCTGCACGATGGTTTTCAATCCGTTCGCGCACCTCGCCAAGTACCTTTATCAACAGCATAAGCGACCTCCGCGAGTGCTATTTCGCCTGCAGTGGCAAGTTTCCTGCTAAGTCATTACTTACTTCGAGGGCGCGTAGAGTGTTGGTGCCTGCGGGTTCCTGCCAGCGAGGGGGCTTATTGCCTCTGTATTGTTTCTTCCACATACCCTGAGCGGTCTTCTTTGAGTCGCCATGAGCGCAGCTCGGCAGGCTCACCGTGCCGTACTGAGAGGATGGGATAGGAATAGTAGGGGAGCGCGTGCTCTCGGTCGTACTCTGAGGGGACGGCGGGGTGGTCGGGATGGGAGTGATAAAATCCCAGCAGGAGCAGTCCCAGCTCGCGTGCGCGTCGCTCCGCCATCAACACCTGCTGGGGGCTGAGGTAGAACCGTCGTTCTCGGTCGTTTATGCGTTCATTGGCGAGGCGGATAATTTGCTGGACGATGCGCGTATCCCCTTCTTCCAGTCCCAGCAGGGCGCCGCAGCACTCGTGGGGGTACTCGGCGCGGGCGTGCGCACGCAGGTCGGTCTCGGCTTCAGGCGTGAAGATAATCCTCATAGCGGCTCGTCGTCCCAGAAGCGCTCGGAGAGGTACTTATCGGCGCTGTCGCACAGGATGGTGACGATGACGGCGTGGGGCGGTTTGCCTGTTGCCTCCGCTTGTTGCACAATCTGCTCGGCGACTCGCAGGGAGCCGACGACCGCTGCCGCGGCGGAGACGCCCACCAGCAGCCCCTCTTCGCGCGCCAATCGGCGCGCCATCGCGTAGGCGTCCTCCGTGCTGATTTCGAGGTTCCTATCGGCTAAGGTGGGGTCGTAAATGCCGGGTACGATTGCCGTTTCCAGGTGCTTCAGTCCTTCCAGCCCGTGAAACGGCGAGTCGGGCTGGAGGGAGATGAGTTGGATGTCAGGCTTATACTCGCGCAGGCGTCGCCCCACGCCGACGAAGGTGCCCGTCGTGCCGAGTCCCGCCACGAAGTGCGTGATGCGCCCTTCGGTCTGCTGCCAGATTTCGACGCCTGTCGTCTCGTAGTGCGCTTGCCAGTTCGCAGGGTTATTGTACTGGTCCGCGTAGTAGTATCGGTCAGGATGCTCGGCATAGAGTTGGCGCGCCTTGCGAATGGCGCCGTCCGAGCTTTCGAGCGGATCGGTATAGATGACCTCCGCCCCGTAGGCGTTCAGGATCCGCTTGCGCTCTTGGCTTACATTCGCGGGCATGCAGAGCGTGACGCCGAACCCCAGCGCCGCGCCAATCATCGCGAACGCGATGCCCGTGTTGCCTGAGGTGGCGTCCAGCAGGCGTTTGCCAGCACGCAGCTCGCCTCGCTCGATAGCCGTGCGCACGATGTTCCACGCAGGACGGTCTTTCACCGAGCCACCGGGGTTGAACCACTCCGCTTTTCCGTAAATCTCGACGCTTTCAGGCAGATGCCGCACCACGCGCCGCAGGCGAATCAGCGGGGTGTAGCCAATCAGGTCTACAATCTCCGTTACCTGCTGCAACTCGTGCGGTAGACGCATATAGCATGGATAACTCATAGCGCGTTAGGATACCTCCTGTCATTTAGCGTGGCTAAATTATACCCCACGGAGGTGCGTTCGCGTCAGGTAGAATTGGGGCGTCATGGAGTGGACGACGCTGGCATTGAGCTGGACGCTCTGGACGCCTCTGATAGGGGCGTTCTTGTTGATATTGGTGCCGAAGGGTCAGGATTTGGTTGCCCGTGCTGTGGCGCTCACGATCACCCTGATTACGCTGGGTATGGCGGGCGTGCTGTTTCTGGGCTTTGACCCGAACATATCGGGCTATCAGTTTGTGGAGCGGTTCGCGTGGTTGCCCGACTATGGCGTGAGCTACTTTCTGGGCATCGATGGGGTCAGTTTGTGGCTGGTGGGGTTGACCGCGCTGCTGGGTGTGTTCGCGGTTGCACTCGCGTTCAATGTGCAGGAGCGTATCCGTGAGTTCCTCATCTGGCTCCTTGTGTTGGAGAGTGCCTTGTTGGGCGTGTTCATGGCGCTGGATGTGATTTTGTTTTATGTGTTTTTTGAGTTGACGCTGGTGCCCTCGTACTTTCTGATTAGCCTGTGGGGTGGGCGGGACCGCGCCGCGTCGGCGTTGAAGTTCTTCCTCTACACCTTCTTCGGTTCGCTGTTTATGCTGGTGGCGTCCCTCGTGTTGGCGTTTGAGTATCAGAAGGCGTTCAATCAGCTTACTTTCGAGTTGCCGCGCTTGCAGGCGTTCGTGTGGGAGCGCGGCTTGCCGGGCAATTTGGAGGCTTGGCTCTTTCTCGGTTTCGCGCTGGCATTTGCGGTGAAGTTGCCGCTGGTTCCGTTCCATACTTGGTGGCCCCAAGCGATGGGCGCGGCGCCGATTCCCCTGATTGTGGTGTTCCTCAAGACGGGCGCGTACGGCTTTATGCGGTACGCGATCCCGCTGTTCCCAGACGCGGCGGTTTCGTTTGCACCCGTGATGATCGGCATGGCGGCGGTGGCGATAGTGTACGCGGCGATTGTCGCCGCGATGCAGAGCGACATCAAGCGTGTCGCGCTCTACGCGGTTGTGAGCCACGCGGGGTTTATCGTGATGGGGCTGTTCTCGCTCACGCCTGAGGGGTTCGTGGGGGGCGCGCTCCAGCAGGTTAATCACGGGGTGACGATGGGTGCGCTGTTTCTGTTGCTGGGGATGCTGGAGGCGCGCACGCGCACGCTACAGATTGGCGAGCTCGGCGGGCTAAAGGCGCAGCTGCCTGTGTTCTCTGCGTTGTTCTTGATTGTCGTGCTGGCGTCGGTGGCGCTGCCGGGCACGAACGGGTTCGTGGGCGAGTTCTTGTGCTTGCTGGGCGCGTATAGGTCGGCGCACGCAGGCGCGTATCCTGTCGGATGGGTCGTGCTGGGCGTGTCGGGCACGATTCTGGCAGCGGTCTATATGCTGTGGATGTTCCAGCGGGTGTTCTACGGTCCCACGCCTGCGCGTTGGCGTGAGCTGCCCGATTTGCGTCCTGCGGAGCTCGCGCTGGTGCTGCCCCTCATCGCGCTGATTTTCTGGATCGGCGTCCGTCCCATCAGCCTCACGCAGACGATGGAGCGCGCCGCGCTGGAGTGGGTGAAGCCCTATGCCCAGACGCCCACGCGCGATACTGTGTGGACGCCCGAAGCGTCAGTGCAGGCGAGACGCTGAACGACAGGAATCGCCCACTGGGTGTCGAACCTTCTGCCCTCGTGGAACGGATGGCACGAATTCGCTGGCGTAAGGAGTGCGCCCGATGAACCTTGCCCTCACGCGCATCCGATTGCACGGGTTCAAGACCTTCGCGCAGCGTGTGGAGATCGAACTCGCTCCGAGCCTGACGGCGATCGTGGGCCCCAACGGGTGCGGCAAGAGCAACCTTGTGGACGCGCTGGTGTGGGCATTAGGCGAGGCGAATGTGCGCCTCCTGCGAGCGCAGACCCCCACCGAAGTGCTGTTCAGCGGCGCGGCAGCGCAAAAGCCGCTGGGGATGGCAGAAGTCTCGCTCTGGTTCAACAACGAATCGCGCTGGCTCCCCCTCGATGCCGACGAGGTGCAGATTACACGCCGACTGTACCGTTCGGGCGAGTGGGAGTGCTGGATTAATCGCACGCCTGCGCGATTGCGCGACCTTGCCGACCTGTTTTCAGGCACAGGGCTTGGACGCGGGGGCTACGCGATTGTAGGGCAAGGCGATATCGAGGCGTTGCTGAACGCCCCGCCCGAGGAGCGACGCCGCTGGCTGGAGGAGGTTGCTGGGGTGGCGTTGTACCGCACGCGACGCAAGGACGCCCTGCGCGACCTCGAATCGGCAAGGCTCCACCTAACGCGCGTGGACGATGTGATGCGCGAGCTGGAACGCCAACGCGAGCCGATGCGCCTCGAAGCAGAACGCGCCCTCGTCTACCGCGAACTCCAACGCCAACTCACCGCGCTGGAACGCGAAGCCCTGCAGTACGAATACCGCGCCCTGCGCCAACGCATGCACCAAGCCCAGACCGAACACGACGCCCTGCGCGAGCAGATTGTGCGCACCGAACTGGAAATCGCCGAACAGGAAGCGCAGGCGGAAACCTATGGGCAGGTGATTGCGCAGCTGGAGAGCGAAATGGACACGCTGCGCGCCCTGCTGCAGAGCCAGTTGACCGCAGAAGAGCGCACGCTCGGCGAGCAGAACCGCCTCGACGAACGCGAGCGCGCCCTGCAGGAACTCGCCCAAACCCTCCAAGAGGAAGCCGACCGCCTGCAAGCCCAGCAAGTGGAACGCGACACGCGAATCGCCGAACTCCAAGCCGAACTGCAGGCGGCAGAAGCCCAAGCGCAGTCGCTTCGCCCCCTCGTGCAACAACAGGAACAGCACGCGCAACAGCTGGAGTCGCAACGCCGCCAGCTGGAAACCGCCTTTCAGACCGCGCTGCGCCAGCAAGTGGAGCGCACCCAAGCGCAGCAGCAGTATGAACGCTTGCGTGCCGACTCGGCAGCGACACAAGCCCGTTTGCAATCCCTGCGCCAGGAAGCCGAAAGCCTGCAGACCGAGCATCAGACCTTGCAGGAACAGGAAACCGCACTGCAGACGCAAGCCGATGCGCTGGAGGCGGAGCAGGCGCAAAGCGAGCGCGAACTGCAACACCTCACACGCGCAACCCAGACGCACACCCGCACGGTCGAGGCGCTCCGTGCGCGTGTCCGCGCCCTCGAATCGAGCCTGCAGGCAGGGGAGGGGGCAAGCCCCGCCGTGCGCGCTCTGCTGCAAGCCGTGCGTAAAGGTGAACTGCAGGGCGAATTCGTGCCTGTCGGCGCGGCGCTGACCGTGCCCGAACCGTATCAAGCCGCTCTCAGCGCCGCGCTGGGCGGTGCCGTGAACGATATTATCACCCCCACCGAAGCCGAAGCCCGCGCCGCCGTGGCATGGCTCCAGCACCATCGCGCTGGCAGGCTCACCTTCCTGCCGTTAGATTTGATGGCACCCCGCAGCCCGCACGAGAATCTCCTCGCCCCCGAAGAGGGCGTCATCGGCGTCGCTGCCGACCTCGTGGCGTACGACCCGCGCTTTGAGCCTGCCGTCCGCCACCTGTTAGGGCGCGTGCTCATCGTCGACACACTGGAGACGGCAACGCGATGGGTGCGGGCACTACGGCGGGCTTCTCAAGGGCGAACCGCGAGGGAAGGGAACTTCTCGCGAATTGCGACTCTGGACGGCGCGGTCGTCCAGCTTAGCGGTGCAATCACCGGAGGCGCGTCCGCCAACGAACGCACCAGCCTGCTCCAGTTGAAAGCCGAGCTGGAGCGCGCCCGCGCCGAACTCCTGACCGCCGAAACCCACCTGCAGGAATCCGAAACCGCGCTGGAGCGGCATCGCACGCAGCATTTCGAGCGTCAACGCAAGCTGGAAGCCCTACGCCGTCAGCTCCGCGAAACCGCCCAGCAACGCCTGCGCGTCGAAAGCGAACTCAAACAGCACTTACGCGAAATTCAACACCACGAGGCGCTGTACCACCAAATGCAGGCACAGCTGCACCAACTGGAGTCCCAACTCAGGGCGTTGCCTGGAGCCGACCTCGCGGCGCTGGAAGCCGAGCGCGAACACCTGCAGCGCGTTTACGAGGCGCACACACGCGCCCTTGCCCAGCAGCGCGCCCAACTGCAACAAATCGAGGCGCGCAAAGTCGAGCTCCGTCGCCAGCTGGACGCGGAGCAGCGCGCCTTCAACCAGCTTCAAGAACGCCACCAAAGCCTTCTATCGCGGTTGCAAGCGTTGGCGCAGGAGCGAACGCACCTCAGTGCCCAGCGCACCGCCGCGCAAGCCGAGCTGGAGCGCATCCGCCTCCAGATCCAACATGCTCAGACGGCGCTGGACATGCGCCGTGCCGAGCGCCAACGCCTGCTGGAGCAAAGCTTCGCTGTGAACGACCGCATCCGCGCCCTGCGCAACACGCTCAGCCAGCTCGCCGAGCGCGAGCGGACGCTCGACTTACAGCGGGCACGGGGCGAGGTCAAACTTGCCGAGCTGCAGGAACGCTGGGCGCGCCTTGCCCCCGACACGCCACTGCCAGACGAGGACGCACCGCTGCCCGACAAACCGCCTGTCGCTCGTGCCGAACTCGAACGCCTACGCCGCGCGCTCGCGGAACTGGGCGAGGTCAACCTCGCCGCCGCCGACGAATATGCCCGACTCAGCGAACGGTATCAGCGACTCGAACACCAACGCGCCGACCTTGAGCAGACCTGCGCACGGCTGGAGCAGCAACTGCGCGAAATCGACGCCCACGCCCGCGAGCAGTTCTTGAAAACCTTCGAGGCAGTGCGCACAGCGTTCCAGCAGCGGTTTCAGCAGCTCTTTGAAGGCGGTCAGGCAGAACTGAGACTAACCGATGAGCGCGACCCGCTCTCGGCTGGCGTGATAGTGGAGGCGCAACCGCCTGGCAAGCGCCGCCAACGGTTGGAGCTCCTCTCTGGCGGCGAGCGCGCACTGACCGCCATCGCCCTGCTGTTCGCCTTCAGCACCGTTAAGCCCAGCCCGCTGATGGTGCTGGATGAGGTGGATGCCGCGCTGGACGGACGCAATGTGCAACGCTTCGCTGACTACCTCCAGCAGATGGCAGAATCGTCGCAAATCCTCATCGTCACGCACAACCCGATTACGACGGCTGTGGCGCGGCAGTGGCTGGGCGTGTCGATGACGGGGGGCGTCTCGCGCATTGTGCCCTATACCCCGCCCGAATCGCTTCGGGAGGCGGGCAGCTTAGAGCGGCGCCGCGCGGTAATCCAGTTCGCCAACGAGACTGTGCCCCAGCCGTAGAGCCAACCTAATGCCCAGCCGCCCAACACATCGGAGGGGTAATGCACCCCGACATAGACGCGCGACAGCCCCACCAACACGGGCAGCCAGACCAGCCCCCAGAACGCCCTGCGCCCCCATAGCGCGGTTGCCACGCCAACCAGCGCGCTCATGTTCGCCGCGTGCGCCGACGGAAACGAACCCGAAGTCAGCTTGCCCGTAATCGCCTCAATCGGCAGCGCAACACACGGACGCTCGCGCCCCACCCACGCCTTCAGGAAATCGCTGGTCTCATTCGTCAAGACCAGCACGGGAATGAGCCAGAGGGCGAATGCCCGCGCCTTGCCCCCGCGCCACAGCAGAGCGAACCAGAGCAGGAGCACCGCCACACGCATCGGTAGGCTCTTCAGCGCGTCCGAGAAGAACACCATCACAGGCGTGAGCCAGTCCGCCCGCCAACCCTCGAAAATCCAGTAAAACAGGCGTGTATCGAGCTCAACCATCAGATAATCTGCGTCTCGCGGGGGCCGCGCTGTACCTCACCAATCAGCCACGCTCGCTCCCCCGAAATCTGCAAACTGGTCAGCACATCCTGCGCTCGCTCGCGTGCCACAATCAGCACGAAGCCGATGCCCATGTTGAAAACGCGAAACATCTCCGCGTCAGGGACATTCCCTAACTGCTGAATCAGGTGAAACAGGGGCGGCGGCTCCCAGCTGCGGCGGTCGATGACCACGCGCATGTCGCTGGGGAGAGCGCGCGGAATGTTGTCGTAGAAGCCGCCCCCCGTGATGTGCGCCATCCCGTGAATCGTGTCACCTTCCAGTAGCGGCAAAACCGCGTTCAAGTACGGGCGGTGGGGTTGCAGCAACGCCTCGCCGAGGGTCATGCCGATTTCGGGCAGCGGCTCATCAAGGCGCATGTTCGCGATGTCGAAAAACACGCGCCGCGCCAGCGTGTAGCCATTGGTGTGGAGCCCGTTCGAGGCGATGCCGATGACAGCATCGCCGACCTGCACGCGGCTCGGGGTCGGAATCTGCTGGAACTCCGCCAACCCCACGATACATCCCGCGACATCCACTTCGCCTGGCATATACACATCGGGCATCTCCGCCGTCTCGCCCCCCAGCAACGCGATGCCCAACTGCTGACAGAGTTCCGACGCGCCTTCCACCACCTCCTGCAACACCTGCGGCTCCAGCCTCGACATCGCCAGATAGTCCAGAAAGAACAGGGGTTTCGCTGCATGCACCAGCAGGTCGTTCACGCCGTGCGCCACCAGGTCGTGCCCCAACACGCGGTACTGACCCATCATGCGCGCAACGCGCACCTTCGTGCCTACCCCGTCGATACTCGCCACCAGCACAGGCTGCCGATACCCGCTCACATCCAACGCCATCATCCCACCGAACGACCCCAGCTGGGACAGCACGGCAGGAGTAAAGGTGCGGTGAACGCTCTCCTTGATGCTTTCCAGCGCACGATTCATCGCATCGATGTCGACGCCCGCGTCCCGATAGGTGAACTCCTCAGGCATAGCAAGGCGAGTATACCCCACAGGGTACAATACCTTTCGGAGGGAGAACCTATGAACACTGTTCTCGTTTCTACCGATTGGGTTCAGGAACATCTCAACGACGCCAACATTCGCATCATCGAGGTGGATGTCGACACCTCCGCGTATGAGAAAGGGCATATTCCCGGCGCAATTGGGTTGAACTGGCAGACTCAGCTCCAAGACCCCATTCGGCGCGACATCCCCTCTAAAGCCCAGCTGGAGTCGACTTTGGGGGCGTTGGGCGTGAGCAACACGCACACGATTGTCCTGTATGGCGACAACAACAACTGGTTCGCCGCCTATGCGTTCTGGGTGTTGAAAATCTACGGTCATGAGGATGTGCGGATGATGGACGGCGGGCGCAAGAAGTGGCTGGCAGAAGGGCGTCCAATCACTACGGAGGTTCCCCACTACCCGCCGACCACTTACCATGCCAAAGAGCCAGACCTCTCGCTCCGCGCGTTCTATCCGCAGGTGTTAGAGAGCCTGAACCGTCCCGATGTCGCGCTGGTCGATGTGCGCTCACCTCAAGAGTTCACTGGCGAGCTGATTGCTCCTCCTGGCATGACAGAGACGGCACAACGGGGCGGACATATCCCAGGCGCACGCAACATCCCGTGGGTGCAAGCCGTGCGCGAAGACGGCACTTTCAAACCCGTCGAGGAGCTGCGCGCCCTCTACGAAGCCCACGGCATCACCCCCGACAAACAGGTGGTCGCCTACTGCCGAATCGGAGAACGCTCCTCCCACACCTGGTTCGTGCTGAAGTACCTGCTGGGCTATCCGAATGTGTGCAACTACGACGGCAGCTGGACAGAGTGGGGCAATATCGTAGGCGCACCGATCGAGCGCGAAACGGCTACTCAACCGCATGGCGGTACGAGCGCAGCGCCTTGCCCCCAGTAGCGTCGTGCCGCGCCTCGGCGAGAGACCGTTCGGGAAATGACAGCGAGCGCTACCTGCCTGGGGAGCGCGTTCAATATACCTAACGCACCCGTCGGGTAGACTCATGGCGAATCGCATCACACTTTCAGGAGGTGCGCTATCGCAAACGAGAAGATTATTCGGGAGATACTGGTCAATGTCTCGCCTCGCGAGACGCGGATTGCGGTTCTGGAGAACGGGCAGCTGATGGAGTTGCGTTTTGAGCGCGGCGAGCGGGTGGTGGGCAATATCTACAAGGGCGTGGTGCAGAATGTGTTGCCAGGCATGGACGCGGCGTTTGTCAACATCGGGCTGGAGCGCAACGCGTTCCTCTATGTGGGCGACATCCTGCCCGAAGCCACCGATGCTGACGAGACGCCCCAACCGCTCAAACGCTCCGAACTGCGCAAACGCAATATCAGCGACTTGGTCAAACCGGGGCAGGAGATTCTGGTGCAGGTGGTCAAAGCCCCGCGCGGCACAAAAGGGGCGCGCGTCACCACCCGAATCACCCTGCCCGGACGCTATGTGGTGCTGATGCCCGATGCCAGCGCACTTGGCGTGTCGCGCAAAATCGAAGACCGCAACGAACGCGAACGCCTGCGCCAAATCGGACAGAAACTTCACCCGCCAGGGTTCGGACTCATCCTGCGCACCGAGTCGGAGGGCAAAACGGAAAAAGAGATCGGGCAGGATATCGAGTACCTGACGCAGCTGTGGGAGCAGATCCGCGCGAATATAGCCAGCGCGCAAGCCCCCGCGCTCGTGCATCGCGACGCTACGCTGCTTTATCGCGTGCTACGCGATATGTTCTCCTCAGAAGTCGAACGGCTCTGGATTGATGACCCCGAAGAGTACGAAAAGGTGCATGAGGTCTTGAAGGTCATCGCGCCTAACCTGCGCAGCCGCGTCATGCTCTACGACAAGTTGACGCCGATGTTCGAGCATTTCAACATCGAGAAGGAGATGGAGCGTCTGATGCGGCGCAAGGTGTGGCTCAAGTCGGGCGGCTACCTCACCATCGACGAAACGGAAGCCTTCACCGCCATCGATGTGAACACGGGCAAGTTCACGGGCAAGACCTCGCTGGCGGAGACCATCCTGAAAACGAACCTTGAGGCGGTCGAGGAGGTGTGTCGTCAGCTGCGCCTGCGCGACATCGGCGGGATTATCGTCATCGATTTTATCGATATGGGGCGCAAGAGCGACCACCGCCAGGTGATGCAAGCGTTGCAGCGCACGCTCAAACGGGACCGAGCGCGGTTCCGAATCGGGCGTATCAGCTCGCTGGGATTGGTGGAGTTGACGCGCAAGCGCACGGGCGAGTCGGTCACCGAGAGCCTCACACGCCCCTGTCCTACCTGCCACGGACGCGGACGAATCCCTGCTCCAGACACGGTGAGCCTGTGGATTGAACGCGACCTGGAATCGCGCGCCCGCAAAGAGCAGGTAGAAGCCTATCTCATCGAGGCGCACCCCAGCGTCGTGGAGCATCTCGTGGGCGAAGACGGCGTGAACATCGACCTGCTGGAGCATCACCTGGAAGTGGGGCTGTTCGCCCGCGCACGACCCGAACTGCCCATCGACGAGTACCGCATTCAGGGCGGTGCGCTGGAAACCTTCAAACGCCTGTACCTGCCCTATAAAATCCTGCAGGTCGTGGAGTGCCAGCTGACGCCGTCCGCCATCGATGAGGAAACTAAGGTCGCCTTCACCAAAGACGGCTACCTCATCTTGTGGGAGAACGAACCGCCGACACAAAACATCACTAAAGTCACCATTAGCGAGGTACGCCGCTCCTTCGCCTTCGCAGAACCAGTGTATGAAGGCAAGCTGAAGAAGGCGGAAGTGGTGTAGTCGGGGCTGATTAATGCGATTTCAGCCCGACTCGCCACTCCTTCTGGAGCAGGGGGAAGCCCTCGGCCTCGCGTTTCTCAAGGTACTTGAGACAGCAGGCACGCGAGAGCGTGCGAATGCGCTGAATATAACTGGCTCGCTCCGTCACCGAGATGCTCCCCCGCGCGTCCAGCAGATTGAAGATATGCGAACACTTCAGCGCGAGGTCGAACGCGGGATGCACATAGCCCAGCTCGGCAATCCGTGCGCTCTCCTTCTCGTACATCTCGAACAGTTGGAACAGCATCTCGGTGTCGGCGTGTTCAAAATTATAATAGTTATGCTCCAGCTCGGCTTGGAAGTCGACATCGGCGTAGGAGACGCCGCGGCTCCATTCGAGTTCCCACACGCTGGTTTTCTTTTGGAGGAGCATCGCGAGCCGTTCGGGACCGTAGGTGATTTCGGCGCATACGGGGTCGCACTCGATGCCGCCTACCTGCTGGAAGTAGGTGAACTGGGTGATTTCTGTGCCGTTGAGCCACACTTCCCAGCCGACGCCCGACGCGCCGAGTGTGGGGGCTTCCCAGTCGTCCTCCACGAAGCGGATGTCATGCTCGCGCGGGTCGATCCCCAGCGCACGCAGGCTCTCTAAATACACATCCACCACATCGTCAGGCGAGGGCTTGAGAATGACTTGGTACTGGTAGTAGTGTTGCAGGCGCATGGGGTTGCGAGCGTAGCGTCCGTCGGCAGGGCGACGGGTCGGCTGCACATACGCGACATACCACGGCTCTGGTCCAAGCGCGCGCAGCGTTGTGCCCGGCGCCATCGTGCCCGCGCCCACCTCCACATCATACGGCTGCAGAATCAGACACCCGTAGTCCGACCAGAACTGCTCCAACCGAAAGAGTAGCTCCTGAAAAGTCATGCGGCTGAGAGTATACCCAAGTGCGCGACGGATTATCCACGCACAGGTAGAATTCTGGAGCGATGCGCGATTTGCACGAAGTGTTGCGCACGCGCTTCGGCTTCTCCGAGTTTCGCGAGGGTCAGGCGGAGGCGATTCAGGCAGCTCTGGAGGGCAGGCGCGTGCTGTTGGTGCAACCGACGGGCTGGGGCAAAAGCCTCGTGTATCAGATGATTGCCGCGCTGAAAGGGCTGACGCTGGTGTTCTCGCCCCT
>CALAMM010000055.1 GCA_937925775.1 uncultured Fimbriimonadales bacterium | reverse complement strand
GGACGCCGACGCTACGCAGGTGTGTGTCGTCAGCAGGGACGCCGACGCGACGATGGGGGGTTCGTAGCGTCAGCGTCTCGCTGACGAAAAAAAAACGCCGACGCTACAGAACGCGAAGTGCGAAGGCGACGAGCAGTTTTTTTATGCTGCCCTTCAGCGTCTTGGGGAAAGGCGCGCCAGCGCAAGGCGCATTAGAGTCTGTTCATCCGCTTCAGGGTTTTCCGTAAGCACGGCGTTCAACGCCGCTTGCGCCTCGCGCCGCGTGTAGCCCAGCTGCGCAAGCCCATCCACCAGCGCGTCGAAGTCAATCGCGCTCGCGCGAGTTGCCGCCGCGAGCCGCTCCACCTGCCGCTCGAAGGCAAACTGCGCCACCTTATCCGACAGCTCCAACACGAGTCGCTCTGCCAGCTTCGCACCCACGCCCGGCAGCGACCTAAGATAGCGCGTATCTTTGCGAGCAATCGCGCGTGCTAAGGCGTCGGGTTCGCCCGCACCCATCAGATTCAGCGCGAGACGCGGCCCCACGCCACTCACGGTAATCAGCAAGTCGAACAGCCTGCGCTGCGTCGGCTCCAGAAAGCCAAACAAGAGGATTCCCTCGTCCTCGCTGAACAGCGTGCGGATGTAGAGCGTCACCGTTTCGCCCAGCAGCGGGAGCTGCTCCTTGAGGTTGGGCGGCAGGCGTACTTCGTAGCCCACGCCGCCTACCTCAATCAGCGCAAGGTTATCCTCGACCGCGGTCAAAATGCCTCTGAGCCGACCAATCATGAGTGGAGCAGGCTAATCCCCTATCTTGCTCGGCGGGATGGAGGAGCTCAACCAACGAACTGGCGCATTCCACGCGGAAGGCAGCCCTCCTCACCCGCTACGGCGCTGGGAATAGAGGCACAAAGAGCAGCGCCATCAGCAGCTCCATCGCGCGCGGCGGCTCTGGCGGAGTGAGGCTCGTGACGCGGTTGGGATCCAACTGCGCCGCGCGTCGGATAGCCGCATCTGCCTCGCGCACCTTACCCAGCTCAGTATAAACATAGGATGCGCCGACCTGCGCCCACGCGGTGTCGCGCGCCGCCGAGAGGGCTTTGTTAAGCGACTCCTCAGCCTTCTGGAGCACCTCCGCGCTGGGGCGGTTGCCGTCGCGCTTGGTCGTGTAGGCTTCAAAAGCGTAGCTCATCGCAATGCCCAAGTGGGCAGGTGCATAGTTCGGACGCGCCGCGAGGGCGAGTTCGAACCACTCCCGCGCCACTTCAATCAAGTCCTCGTCGCCCGGACGCAACCCATCGATTAGGTTCAGCATCCCGCGCAGTTGATACGCTTCCGCCATCAGCGGGTTCAAGTCCAGCACGCGCCAAAAGGCGTCTTTCGCACGGTCGTACTCGCGGTTGTTGACAAAGCTCCAGTAGCGCATGAAGGCGGTCTGGGGGCTGTTGTCGCTGAGTCCTTGCGCTTGCGCGGCGAGCCGACCGACCACCACCGCGCGTCTGCCCAGCATCGCGAGGTTCGCCCGCGCCACCAGCAACGATTTCGACTCTCGCTCTATCTTCTCTGCCGCTTCGAAGGCGCGTTCCTGCTCGCGCGTATCGTTCAGCAGCGCGGCTGCCAACCCGCGAATCGCGTAGGTGTAGTCATCCGCAGCGCCGCGCCGCATCGCGGTGTTGGTGATGACCAGCACATCGCGCAAACGCCCCGCGTTCAGATACGCATACGCCAGTAAGTTCAGGTAGCGCGTGTTGTTCGGCTCACGGTCTACTAACTGGAGTAAGTCGTTGATGGTCGCGCCTGCTTCGCCCTCGGCAATCATAAGCAGCGTGCGGCTCACAACCGCTTCGGGCGTGCGGGAATCGCCCAGCGTTTTGAGGCGCATCTGGTTGATTTTGTGTTGTGCATCGAGGGCATTGCGCAGGAGTTCGCGCTCGTTGCGGGCGTTTTTGGCACGGCGTAAGCTCGCGGCCACACGCAGCTCCTGCGTTTCTATCGAGTCGGGGTAGAACCGCGCGAGGTCTTCCACCGCATCATCGGCTTCAGCGGCGCGTCCCAGTCGAAGCAGGGTCTGAATCTGCAGCACGCGCGCCTCGCGATGCATCGAGTCGGCTTTCAAGGCGACGCGCGTGTGATACAGTGCGTCCTCGAACTTGCCCTCGGCGAAGGCTTCCCGCGCCTGCTGATAATGATGCGCCGCCCCCAACGCCACGCCGTTGTCAATGATTACTTTAATCTCTTTGGAGACGCTCTTATTGCCCTCCAAGAAGGCGGTAATCTTCACGGTGCGTTCGCCTTCGCTATCGGTGATGGTGTCCCATTCATATTCGTAGGGCGTGCTCTCATCCACCTCGCGCAGCACGCCGTCCACGCTGAACTCCACGCGCTCCACCAACGACTCGGACTGCACGCGCGCGATGAGTTTGACCGTGCCCTTGATCGTCGCGCCGTTCTCCAGGTTTACGCTGATTGTCGCCGTCTGTTTCGGCTGGGCGAAGGCGCATGCGCCGAGCAAGCCCGCCAGCCAGACCATCTGTCGTATCGCCTTCATAGCAGGCGCAGGATTCCCGACGGACGCGAAAACTCCTGCCTGTTTCGCCTCAGGGGTTCGAGGCGTTCTCCCGCAGGAACAGATAGCATAGTGCGCAGCCGTAGAGTCCCGTTTCACGCACGAGGGCAGGCGTGCAGCCGCAGAAAGGGCATTCGTGGTGCGGGCGTGGCGCAGGTCGAAGCTGCTGTAGCCACAGAGGCAGCGGCATGCTAAGCTCCCGTTTCGTCCAAGCGTACGCGCAGGTCTCGCACAGGCGCAGGCGCTGTAGCCCTGCCCGCACCTCGTAGCGGGCGAACCGCTCACAGTAAACGCAGTTCATCGCACGCCGACGCCGATGCGCACGCCTATCTCGCGCACGCGCTGGCGGAACTCCCGAATGATTTTCTCTGTGAGCGCGCCCGGCTTGCCGTCGCCTATCGGGCGGTTGTCCAGCATGACCATCGGGATAATCTCCGCCGCCGTGCCCGTGAGGAACGCCTCGTCCGCCGTGTATACATCATGCAGCGTGAGCCAGTCCTCCACCACAGGAACACCCAAATCGTGGGCAATCTCCATCACCGTCGCGCGTGTAATCCCTTTGAGAATCCCGCAGGAGGGGTGTGGCGTGCGTAGCACGCCGTCTTTCACGATGAACAGGTTATCGCCCGTCGCTTCGGCAACATACCCTTGCGCGTTCAGCATCAATCCTTCGCCCGCGCCTTGGCGGTTCGCTTCCAGCTTTGCCTGAATGTTGGCGACATAGCGCCCTATCGATTTGATGCGCGGATCCAGCGAATCGGGCGTCATCACGCGCGTCGAGACCGTCACCACGCGCAGCCCCGTTTCGTACATTTCGGGCGGATAGAGCGCGAGGCGCGTGATGGCAATCATCACATTCGGCGTCTGGTCGATATTTTCCGGGTTCAGCCCGATGCCCGTGCCGCGAGAGACCGAAACGCGGATGTAGGCGTTCTCCGCACCCGACGCTTCAGCCGTTTCCAAAATGCGCCCTTTCAACTCCTCGTACGAAATCATCCCCCGAATGTCCAAGTGGCGAATGCCATCATACAGCCGCTTCAGGTGGGGGTCTAACTTGAAGATATTTCGGTGATAGATGCGGATACCTTCGAATACGCCATCCCCGTAGAGGTAGGCATGGTCAAAAACGGGAAGGCATGCCTGTTCTAACGGGGTAATAACACCGTTCCAGTTGACCATCATACGCATCGTCGCTAACCTCCTTGCTGGGGCGTCTCGCGGCGGAGGCGTCGGCGCTCCCGCCGACGAGAAGACCGCCCGCCCATCCACATTATACCCTAAAGCCCCCTCTTCGCTAACACGGCAACCAGGCGTTGGGTCGCCTCCTTCGGATCGGCTGCGCCCATAATCGCCGAAATCACGCAAATTCCATCCGCGCCCGCCGCCAGCACCGCGCCCGCGTTCTCCTGCGTAATCCCCCCAATACCAAACACGGGAATGGAGACCGCTTGCTTGATTAAACGAAGCCGCTCAGGCCCCACAGGCGCACCCGCGTCGGGTTTCGTGGTCGTAGCGAACATCGGCCCCACGCCGAGATAGTTCGCGCCATCGGCCTCCGCTTGCACTGCCTCCTCAACGGTCTCTGCAGAAACGCCGATAATGAAGTGTTCCCCGACGATTCGGCGCGCCAAAGCAGCGGGCATATCATCCTGCCCCAGATGCACGCCGTCGGCTTCAATAGCGATGGCGACATCGAGACGGTCGTTGACGATTAGAATCGCCCCGTATCGGCGCGTGAGCTCCCGCAGGGTCAAACCTGTCTGCACTAACTGGCGCGTGGTTGCCTGCTTGTCGCGCAGCTGAATAATCCGCGCACCGCCCTCCAATGCGAGCTGCGCTCCCTCAATCGGGTCGCGCAGCAAAGGCTCCGTAATCACATAAAGACCAGACAAACGCATGCCCTAAATTATATAACGCCCAGCGTCGCGTCGGCGTCCCGCCGACGAACACCCAAACCCGTAGCGTCGCGTCCCGCCGACAAAACACACCTGCGTAGCGTCGGCGTCCCGCCGACGAACAAACCAGCGTAGCGTCGTCGTTTTTCTCGTCCGCGAGACGCGGACGCTACGACCCCACAGCGTAGCGTCGGCGTCCCCGCCGACGAAAAACCCAAACTCGTAGCGTCGGCGTCTCGCCGACGAACGATGCTTGGACAAGACTGTC
>CALAMM010000054.1 GCA_937925775.1 uncultured Fimbriimonadales bacterium | reverse complement strand
ACACACTGCGTCTGCCGTGCCTTTTCCCGCGCTCGGGCAAACACTGGGAACAAAATCGCCGCCAAAATGGCGATAATCGCGATTACAACTAACAACTCAATCAGCGTAAACCCGCTCCTTCGCATCGCAAATCACCTCAGTGTCCCTATTATACCTCAACTACGGGACGCCGCAGTGGGGTATTATATATCTTGCCCCATCCCGGAGGACATGATGATTGTTAGAGAGTGGCTCAAGAAACTTATGGATACCAGCGAGCGCGATGTGAAGCGGCTGATGCCCATTGTTCAGAAAATCAACGCGCTCGAACCGGAGTTCCAAGCGTTATCGAACGAGCAACTGAGAGCGAAAACCGACGAATTCAAGAAGCGATTACAGGACGGGCAGACACTGGACGATATTTTGCCTGAGGCGTTCGCCGCGTGTCGCGAGGCGGCGCGACGCACGCTCAATATGCGCCACTTCGATGTGCAGCTCATCGGTGGCATCGTGCTCCATCAGGGGCGCATCGCCGAGATGAAGACGGGCGAAGGCAAGACGCTGGTCGCCACCCTGCCACTGTATTTGAACGCGCTGCTGGGCAAGGGCGTGCATCTGGTGACGGTAAATGACTACCTGGCGCGGCGCGACGCCGTGTGGATGGGCCCCATCTACCACTTGCTTGGGTTGAGCGTCGGCGTGATTCAGGGGCAGAGCGCGGAGACCGACGAACGCGGCGGCTCCTACATCTACGAACCGGGCTACCGGCACCCCGACCCACGCTACCTGCACCTGCGCGAGGTCACACGCAAGGAGGCTTACGCCGCCGACATCACCTACGGCACCAACCACGAATACGCCTTCGACTACCTGCGCGACAACATGGTCTACTCCCCCGACGACCTCTCGCAACGCGAACTCTACTACGCAATCATCGACGAGGTGGACAGCATCCTCATCGATGAGGCGCGTACCCCCCACATCATCTCAGGGCAGATCGAGGAGGATTTGAGTATCTACACGCGCGTCGACTCCTATGTGCGACGCCTGCAGCCAGGACGCGACTATGTGGTAGACGAGAAACATCACGCGGTGACGCTTACCGAAGAGGGAACCGAGCGATTGGAGCAGATGATGGGCGTAAAGAACCTCGCCGACGAGGTGGAGTTGATGCCCTACATCAACGCCGCGCTCAAAGCGCACGGCTACTTCAAAAAAGACATCCACTATGTGGTGCGCAACGGCGAGATTATTATCGTTGACGAGTTCACAGGACGCCTGATGCACGGCAGACGCTTCAGCGACGGCATCCACCAAGCCTTAGAGGCGAAAGAGGGCGTGCCTATCAAGCAGGAGAGCCAGACGATTGCCGTCGTGACCTTCCAGAACTACTTCCGTCTCTACCAAAAGCTCGCGGGCATGACAGGCACCGCCAAGACCGAAGAGGAGGAGTTCCGCAAAATTTACGGTATGGATGTCGTGTGCATCCCCACGCACCGCCCGATGATCCGCATCGACCACCCCGATGTGGTCTATAAAAATATGGAGGCGAAGCTGCGGGGGATTGCGCTGGAGATCCTGCGCCTGTATACCAAGCAACAGCCCGTGCTGGTGGGCACACGCTCCATCGAAATGTCGGAAGTGGTCTCCTCGCGCCTCACTTTCGACAAACTGCAGCTGCTCGTTCTGATTGAGCGGATACGGCGCGAGCTGGAGACCACCAAAGCCATCGATAAGCAGGCGAAAGAGGAATGGCGCAAGACGCTACTGATGCCTCTCAACACGCTCTCGATGCGCCAGATTACGCCCATGCTACGCGCACTCGGACTGCCCACCAGCCCGACCGACCCCGCGCATGTGAAGTGGTTCCTCGAACACTGGGAGCTGCCCGAGGCGAACGCAGAATACTTCATCGAGGCGCTGGAGCATGGCATTCCCCACAATGTGTTGAACGCGAAGTACCACGAGAAGGAGGCGGCGATTATTGCGGAGGCGGGACGCAAGGGTGCGGTGACCATCGCCACCAACATGGCGGGGCGCGGGGTCGATATCCTGCTGGGCGGCTCGATTGTGAAGCAGGAGCCGAAGCCCGAAAGTGAGCACGGCGCAGAAAACACTGAAACCTCCTCCCAAGAGGAGATTTCCTTCCGACGCGGGGGCAAAGTGCGCGCTGCCCCACCCCTGCCCCTCTCCGAACAGGAGCGCTCCGTCGCCGCCGAGGAGGTGCGTAAACTCGGCGGGCTGTTCGTGCTGGGAACCGAACGCCACGAGAGCCGACGCATCGACAACCAGCTGCGCGGACGCTCCGGACGACAGGGCGACCCCGGCGAATCGCGCTTCTACCTCTCGCTTGAAGACGAACTCATTCGCCTGTTCGCCGAGAACCTGCGCAATAGCCCCCTGCTCAAAACTTGGCCCGAAGATGAACCGCTCGAAGCGAAAATGCTCACGAAAGCCATCGAGGGCGCACAAAAGCGCGTGGAGCTGCACAACTTCTCCATCCGCAAGCATGTGTTGCAATACGACGATGTGCTGAACAACCAACGCTTGCAGATTTACGGTTTGCGTCGGCGTGTGCTGTTCGGTGAAGGCACGCGCGAACTCGCCCTGAACTACATCGACGAGGTCGTCTCGGAAGTAGTGAACGAGTTTGCCCCGCGCAACTTGCCCCCCACCGAGTGGGATTTGCACGGGCTGTACCAGCGACTGAACACTATCTTCCCGCTGGAGTTCTTCGTCAAGCCCGACGACTTTACCTTCACGCGCCATGACCTGATGCTTGAGCAGGTGCGTGAGTGGGCGAAGCAAGCATATGTGATGCGCGAAGAGCAGCTCGGCGCGGAAATTATGCGCGAGCTGGAACGCTACTTCATGCTACAGGTCATCACGCGCCGCTGGGTAGAGCATCTGGCGTCGATGGAGTACCTACGCGAGGGTATCGGGCTGCGTGGCTACGGGCAGATCGACCCGCTGGTGGCGTACAAGCAGGAGTCCGCGAAGGTGTTCGCAGACACGCTGCACGCGATACGCAACGATGTGGTGATGTTCCTGTTCCACGCGCAAGTTGCGCCGCCGCAGCCGCGTCAGGTGGTGCGGATTGCAGGCGACGCGAACTCGCCGATGGCAGGCGGGCGCACTGGGATGGGGGTTCAACGCATAGCGGACAACGGCGAAGTGAGTGCAGCGGGCACCGGTACCAGCTCAGGCAAGGTCGGACGCAACGACCCCTGCCCCTGCGGAAGCGGCAAAAAATATAAGAAATGCTGCTATCCGAAGTACGGGTAGGGCGACTGGAAAGCGGCGGTTCACAGAACCCCCAGCCCCTCGTAGCGTTGGCGTTTTTTCGTCAGCGAGACG
>CALAMM010000053.1 GCA_937925775.1 uncultured Fimbriimonadales bacterium | reverse complement strand
ATGGGACCTGGGTGCATTACGACGCAGTCGGGCTTCGCGTGGCGTAGGCGTTCCGCGTTCACCTGAAAGTCGCGGCGGTAGGCGTTCAGGCTGGGGAGCAATCCCTGCGCCATGCGCTCGGTTTGCAAGCGCAGCGCCATCACCACATCGGCATCCTGCACGGCTTCATCGGCGTTGTGCGTGGTGTAAGCGTTTAGCAGCGGCGCATCGGGCAGCAAGGTTGGCGGCGCACACAGCCACACCGTCGCGCCTGCCTGCGTAAGGAGCGTGAGGTTAGAACGCGCTACGCGGCTGTGGCGAATGTCGCCTATGATGGCAATCTTGCGCCCGCTGAGCCAGCGTGAGGTGGGGTCGGGCATCCCGTAATGTCGCCACAGCGTGTAGAGGTCGAGCAACGCCTGGGTGGGATGCTCGTGAGCGCCGTCGCCCGCGTTGAGAATCGGCGCATCAGAGACTTGCGCGGCGGTGTGTGCCGCGCCCGCCTGCGGATGGCGTAGCACGATGGCACGCACGCCCTGCGCGTTCAGCGTGCGCACCGTATCCTGCAGACTCTCACCCTTTGCGATACTGCTCGACTCCGCCGTGATCGACAGAGGGTGATAGCCCAGCAGGACGCACGCCTGCTCGAAGGCGGCGCGGGTGCGGGTGCTGGGTTCATAAAAGAGCAGCGCGACCAGAGCCGCACGGGGCTGCACGAGGGGCGTTGGGTTCCCCGTCAGACGCTGGCGCCACTCGTCGGCACGGCGCAACAGCTCCGCTGTAGGCAGTTCGGCAGCACTCAGCACATGCGGCATGGCAGGCTCCTAAGGGAGAGGCGGGGACGCCTTGCGCAGCACGACACGGTCGCGCCCCTCCAACTCCATCAGCTCCACCAACACAAACTCGTTCCGACTGGTGGGCAGATTCTTGCCGACATAGTCGGGACGGATGGGCAGCTCGCGGTGCCCACGATCGATGAGTACGGCGAGCTGAATCGCTGCTGGGCGACCGAGCTGCATCACCGCCTCCATCGCCGCGCGTACCGTGCGCCCTGTTTGAATCACCTCGTCCACCAGCACCACGCGCTTTTCGGTGATTGGGAACGGGACATCGGTCTGGCTACGCATCAGTGCGCCCGGCTTGCGCTCAATATCGTCGCGGAAGGGGGTGATGTCCACACTACCGCAGGGCACACCGACGCCTTCGATTTGCGAGATGGCTAACGCCAGCCGCCGCGCGATAGGCGCACCCCGACGCAAGATCCCGATAACCACCAGATCCCTTGCGCCCCGATTGCGTTCGAGAATCTCGTGCGCGATCCGCGTGATGGCGCGGCGCATATCTTCCGCGTCCATCACCACAACCTCGCCCTGCTCCGTCATCGTGCAGAGTATACCTCTATTGCCCTGCCTCGCCGCCCCGTTCTTCGCGCAGTTCAAACTGCCGTCGCTGCGGTCCTTTGAAGGGGGGTTTCACCACTTTGTCGCCCTCGCGCAGCCCCTCTAAAATCTCGGCGTGGCTTGCGCTGCGCAACCCGATTTTGACAAACACTTTTTCTGTCTTCGGTTTGCCGTTCGGCTCGTATTGATTGGGGAGGACGCGCAACACATACTCTTTGCCTTCCTCCTTGCCGAGGGCTTCGAGGGGCAGGCGCAGGGTGTTGGTTTTCTGGGCGGTGAGGATTCGGCATCGCGCGGTCATTCCGGGGCGGAGTGCGTCGTCCGTTTGGTTCAGATAGACTTCCACAGCGAATTTTACCACGCCGAGCGTCAAGTTCTGTCCGCTGTTTTGCGCGGCGGGGGCAATCTTGCGCACTGTACCCGTGAACGAGCGGTCGGGTAGGGCGTCCACGGTGATTTGCACGGGCATCCCGACGCGCACCTTTGCGACATCGAGCTCGTTTAGGTTCAGCCTCACACGCATTTGGGATAGGTCGGCGACCTGCATGATTGGCGTGCCCTCGCCGAAGCCTGTGGTGCCCGACATCACCAGCTCGCCGACCTCGCGATAGCGGCGGGTCACCACGCCTCGTATGGGGGCACGTACATCGGTCTCCGAGAACTGGAGCATCAGGTTCTGGAACTGGCTCACGGCTTGCTTCTCGCTGGCGCGGGCTTGCTTGAGTTCGAGTTGGCGCATTTCGATTTCACGCAGGCGTAGGCGGGCGTTTTCCAGCTCGGTCTTAGCAGCTTCGAGGGCTTTGCGCTTGAGTTCGTCTTGCACGGCGCTGGCGCGGGCACGCTCCAGCTCTGCCTGCGCCGATTCGACCTGCGCCTGCGCGTTCGCCAGCTCGATGGCTTGCTGCAGGGCGAGTTGTTGCTGACGCTGTTGGAGATTGCGCAGCTGGCTCTCTGCAGCGACGAGTTGCGTCTGCGCAGCGTCCACCTGCTGGCGCGAGACATAGCCCTTTGCCAGAAGGTTTTGGAGGCGTTCGTAGGTGCGCTGCGTTTCCTGCAGGCGAGTTTCGGCGTCGCGCACGGCGTTGGCGACCTCCACGCGCTCCTGCGGATGTTTCACCTCGCGCAGCAGGCGGAGGTTCTCCTGCGCGGTTAGGAGGGCGTTCTCGGCGTTTTTGAGCGTCGCTTGTGTGAGCTGCGGCTGCGTCTCCGCTTCACGCATCGCCTGCTCGTAGCGGATCTGCGCTTGCTGGAGCTGCAGGCGCGCCTGTGCGGCTTGCAGCTCCAGCGCGATTCGCGCCCGTTCCGCGCTTGCCTGCGCCGCCTCGACCTGCGCACTGCCTTGCTCCACCTGCTGCCTCATCTCTCGCGGGTCAATACGCGCCAGCAGCTGCCCCTGCTCTACAAGGGCGCCCTCCTCCACCAAAAGCGTCTCGATGCGCCCTGGCACGCGCGACTTGATTTCCACCATACGCACGGGTTCTAACGCGCCCGATTCGCTGACTTCGACGGCAATTACGCCGCGCTCGACGGTGAAAATCCGCTCATTTTGCGAAGGAGTTGCCTTGACCTGCGTTCCCACGACGACCCACCCCAGCCCAGCGCAGATAGCCACGCTGACGAGGGCAACCACGCATCCCAGTAGCCGCTTCAGCATCGGTTGTGTCCCCCGTAGAGTATACCCGCGTCGCAGGTACACTCTCTGCTATGCGCAAGGAGGGCTACTGCGCTTATGGCGCGGCGCGCACCAACGAGTTGGCACAGGCGTTGCAAAAGCAGATGAGCGCATTCGACGGAGACCCCCTGCTCGCCGTAGAAAACGCGCTGGACACGGCGCATCGGCTGCAGACCTGCTTGACGCTCTTTCGCGTGTGCTACCCCAAAACGCGCGTTGCACTCTGGAAACGCCGCCTCCGTCGGCTCCTGCGCGCCCTGAACGCGCAACGCGACACCCTGCGCCTCATCCACTGGATCCAGAACCTCTCACCCCCAAAAGACCGTCAGCACGGCGTACGCCAAGCGCAGCGGCGCCTGAGCCAACAAGCCGACGCGGGTCAGGAAAAAATCCAATCCGCCTGGCAGCAGTGGCTCGATAGCCGCACGCCGAACGAAATGCAGGGGCTATCGCGCCGCTGGGTCGAATCGTTCGGGGGTGAGGCTGTGGACCCCGACTTTGCCCAGCGCCAATGGACGCTGTTTCTGCGGGAGCAGCAGAGCGCACTGAACGAGGCCGCTGGGCAGTCGCTGGAGGTTCGCTGCGGGCGCGTGCGCGCGCTGCTCGAAGGATGCGAACTTATGCAGCCCCTGCTCGGTTGTCAGCCCGACCCGGAGTGGCAAACGCAGTATGACGCGCTGGAGCGCCGCCGCTGGCAAGAACACAGTAAACAAACGCTGGAGAGCCTGCTGGCGCAGGAAGCCGTTCTGCGGCGCTGGGTAATGGGGCACCTGCGCGGTTTCACACACCTGCGCTCTGGCTGGGAGTGGCTAATTGAGCAACTGGGCGACAACCTCTCCTCTCCAACCCCGTGAAAAGGATTCGCCGAGTCGCTGTCGAATCAGGGAACACGCACTCGCAGAACTCGCAGGAGAAACGCCATGATTATCGAACTCACGCTCGCAGCGGGACTCTCGGCGATGCAGTTCCCAACCTACAAGCTTCAGCCGTATTTGCAGGATCGAAGCACATATTATACGACGCGACACGGTCTGCCCGACGCGCCCGTGTTGACCCTCGCGATTTCGGGCGAGAGGCTTTTCGCTGGCACGGCGAAGGGGGTTGCCGTCGCAGGCTTGGATCAGCCAGAGCGTTGGCAGGTGATTGCAGTGCAGCCCGCGCACTTGCTAATCCCCGACGGCGTCGGCGGTGTGTACGGGATTGAGGGGGTGACGCTCTTCTCTTTGAACGCGCAGGGCGAAACGCGCACGCTCTATACCGCTGACGCCGAGATTATCGGGCTTCAGGAGGCGCAAGAAGGTGGGCTGTGGCTGCTCACGCCGAAGCAGCTCCTGCGCTATGAGAACGGCACAATCCGAGCGATTTATGACGCGCCGACGAACCGCCAGTTCCGCTGGTTCCATCAGGATTCGCGCGGGCGCGTGTTCGCCTTCGCAGAGGGCGAGTTGGAACGGCGCTGTTATCGGCTCGATGCGGGGCAGTGGCGACCGCTGGAGATTGCCGACAATCGCGGACGCTACTACGACGATGTGTGGCTCTGCGCGACGAGCGACACGATAGGACATCTCTGGATTGGCGCACGGTCGGGACTGATCCTCGGTGATGGCGAAGGCTGGTTCCTCTCGCGTGAGGTGTATGATGGAGTTCCCGTCGCGACGGCGTCCCCGCCCACGGCGGAGCTGATCCCGCCCTACGGCTACATCCGCTGCCTCGCGCTCGCGCCCAACGGCGACCTGTGGGCAGGCACACCCGAAGGGGCGTGCCGACTACGCGACGGCAAGTGGAACTACTTCTGGGGCAAGCGGTGGCTACCGGGCAATCAGGTCTACGCTATCGCCATCGACAATCGGAACCGCGCGTGGCTCGCTACCGACAAGGGCGTTGCATGTATCGAATCGGTCAAAATGACCTTGCGCGAGAAAGCGGAGCATTACGAAAAGATGATTGCCCTGCGCCACAACCGCAACGGCTTCGTGACCAACTGCGACTGGGACGACCCAGACGACCCCGACAGCTGGAAAATAGAGGCGAGCGATAACGATGGGCTGTGGACAGCGCTCTACTGCGCAGCGCAGGTGTTCCAATACGCCGCCACGAACGACCCTGCCGCCCGCGAACGCGCCCGCAAATCGTTCCACGCCCTGCTGGAGCTGGAACGGCTCACGGGCATTCCCGGATTCCCCGCCCGCAGCATCGTTCGCAAGGATGAAACGCGCTTCTACCAATCGCATGGTGAATGGCACGAGTCGCCCGTTGACCCAAACTACCTCTGGAAAGGCGATACCAGCTCCGACGAACTGGACGGACACTATTTCATCTGGGCGGTCTACTACGATTTGTGCGCGGACGACACCGAGAAAGAGCGTATTCGCGGCGTGGTACGGCGCGTGACCGACCACCTGATGCACAATAACTGGCGGCTGATCGACAAGGACGGCAAACCGACCCGCTGGGCAATCTTCAACCCGGAAGCGCTCAACAACGACCCCCTCTGGGAAGAGGAGCGCGGGCTGAACTCGCTCTCGATACTCTCCCATCTCAAAGTCGCCTATCACATCACGGGCGACCCCAAGTATCAGCAAGCGTATGAGGAGCTAATCCGCAACCATCACTATCTGATGAACGCTGTGACGCAAAAGATGCTCCCGCCGTATTCTGTCAATCACTCGGACGATCAGCTGGCGTTCCTGTGTTATTATCCGTTTTTGCTCTATGAGACGAACCCTGAATATCGCCGCCTCTGGCTGATGAGTTTGGAGCGCAGCTGGCAGGTGGAGCGTCCTGAGCGAAGCCCGCTGTTCAACTTCATTTATGGCGCGCTGACGGGTAAGCCGTGCGATGTGGAGGCGGCGGTGCAAACCCTACAGGAGTGGCCGCTGGATTTGCGCAATTGGGAGTGTCGCAACAGCCATCGGTTCGACATCACGCTCGATGTGAGCAAGGGGCGCTTCGGCGAGTGGCAGTCGGTTCATATTGTGCCCTACAGCGAGCGGGTGGTGATGCGTTGGAACGGCAACCCCTATCGGTTAGATGGGGGCGACCCGTTGGGCAGGCGTGAAGACGACGGCAGCGCCTTCCTGCTCCCCTACTGGCTGGGCAGGTATCATCGGCTGATTGAGGAGTAGCGCCCGTTCAGTGCCACGGCGTGGGCACGCGGTTGGGGTCTTCGATGCGTCGCGCCTCGACCAGCACGCCCTGCTCGCTGAGCTCGCGCGCGTGGCTCTCTGCCTTGCGCCGCGGCAGGTTCGTCAAAAGCGTCATCGGAACAGATTCCAGCAGCTTCTTCACATCGGGGCGGTTCAAATCCAGAAACCGCTCCAGTGCCAGAATCGCCTGCTCTTCCTTGCGGCGGTCAACGCCCAGCAGCACCAGTTCGTAAGGGGTAGGGTCATCTTGGGGCAAGGGCATCCCGACGGGCACGCGCCCCGTCGCGCGAATAGGGAACTCGCGCTGACACTGCTCGCAGATCGCCGCGGAAGCCTTCACCGACACTTGCTCCATCGAGCCGCAATGGGGACACTTGACCGCGATGACCTCCATCACCCTTCCGTTCTCGATGGGCACACGCTTGAGGCAGTGTTCGCAGGTGAAGTCCGCCTGCGGCGGGGCGACCAGCACCGTCTCCTTATGACAGAACGGGCACTCTACAGGATAGGCAGGCACTTTCGTCGTCTTGTAGTAAGACCAGCCTGCATAGCCCCACGCGCCAAACCAGATGAGCGCAAATCCCCACGAGAATGAATACAACATCCCGCCGTATCGCCAGAAGAGGAAGGTGAGCCCCAGCGCAACCAGCCCCACGATGCCGTAAATCACTGCCTGCGTATATTCCTTCTCGATGGCGTCTGAACGCTTAATCGGATCGTCCACGCTCTCGCCTCCTTATTCCTAAATACGACTATTGAGGAGGCGATTCCTGCCATAATTCCCCCGATTGTCCCCAGTAGCGAGCCTCTTTGCTCGGAAAGACTGTCCCGAAAAGGGAACGAGTCCCCCTCTTCCCCAACTTCCTCTCCCCCTGTATGGGCGAGGGAGGCTTTCTCACACATAGGCGTTTGCTCCCCTCTGCCGCGTCGCGGGAGAGGAGTTGGGGGTAAGGCGGCGATTGCGCCGAAACTTGAACATTTTTCTTAGGAAAACCGTAGAGTCCGCTTACTTTGGCACGAAAGTTGCTGCGAATTCTAATAGGTAGATGATGGGATGCACTGGCGTATGCATTCAAGGAGGAGAAACCTTGCATGATCTTTGCATTTTGGTGGTGGAAGATGAAAGGTTGCTGGACCGCGTGGTGACAGACGCGCTGCGCACGCTGGGGTTTGCGTGTGATGTGGCGCATTCTGAAGAAGAGGCGATGGTCCGCCTGCAGCAGCGACGCTATCCACTGATAATCTTGGATTTGCGTTTACAGGGAGGCTCGGGGCTGACGGTACTGGAACAAGTGCGACGGTTAGATCCTTCCGTGCCTGTAGTGCTGGTTACAGCGTACTCTCTCACCGAAGAGGTTCAAACCGCATTAGATTGGGGCGTCGACGCCTTGCTCTATAAACCGTTCGATATCGAAACGCTGCTGGCGACAGTGCGCGCACTGTTGCGGCGCAAGCGGCAACCCACACCGACACACGCCGTTGTTCAGATGGCTTCACCTGCCTCCCCGCTTACGCCCAAGCAGATGAACGGTCTGGAGCCGGGCACGCTGGCGTTGCTCAGACAGGACGCCTTCTCGCTGGCGTGCTGCGTGCATGAAATGGACGAACACTGGCTCAGCGTGGAGACCGAGCCTATCCCTCTTCCCGAGAATCCTCGCTGGCTGCTGGAGTGGACGGGCATCGATGCACTTTATCGGTTCAACACGCGCGTTGTTGACTCTGTGCGGCGCGGAAATAGCGCGATTTGGCTATTGCGCCAACCGACCCTGATTCGACGAATCCAACGCCGTCGCTACCCGCGGGTGGCGGTACAGGGGCGCGCGTTCGTCTCGCAGGCAGGACGGCTCCAACGCGCGACGGAAGCGAGGTTGGTGGACCTGAGTGAGGCAGGGGCGTGCGTCATCCTCACGGAGCCACCACATCGGGGCGATCAAGTCCATCTTGATGTGCAAGCAGAAACCGAGCGCGGCGCACTCAGTTTCCAGCGTGAGGGCGTAGTGCGCTCCATCGTTGCGTTCGTGGAGGAGGGGCATCCCCGTTATCGTGTGGGCGTGCAACTGGAGCGACTACCTGCTGCGGTGAGAAGGTCGCTCCGCCAGTTGCGAATCGCCCGCCTTACCAGGTAATTCAGAGACCCCGCAATTCACACGGGATGCCCGTATTTTTACGATATTTCAATAAACCTCGCAATTTTACAGAGAATGTCGGTTTAGGTTTTGCCGACAATCCACACTGACGCGCACAGCACGCCCCGCCGAGGGAACGGCGCGGGCAGGCGCGTCGGAAATCACACAATCAGGGAGGATGGAACGATGAGTCTACGCATCAACACCAACATGTCAGCGCTGAACGCGCTGCGGAATGTGGAGCGTGCATCGGATGGCTTCGGACGCTCTATTG
>CALAMM010000052.1 GCA_937925775.1 uncultured Fimbriimonadales bacterium | reverse complement strand
TAGCGTCAGCGTCTCGCTGACGAAAAAAACGCCGACGCTACAAGTTTGGGTTTCGTCGGCGGGGACGCTGACGCGACGCTGGGGCGTGGTGCGTAGCGTCTGCGTCTCGCTGACGAAAAAAAAACGCCGACGCTACGCGATGTGGCTTGGACATTTACGTCATCCCACCCCGCGTGGGCGTGGTGTGAAAATCATCAGCCCTCCAGCTTTTTCAACAGCTTAATCGCCTCTTCTGGGGTCAGTTTGGGATTCTGCATTGCCTGATGCGCTTGCTGCAGAGCGTTGCGGAGTGGGGAATCTGCAGGGAGCGATTGAATTAGCTGGAGCATCGTCGTGCCTGCAGGCAAGCCCAGCTGACGGCAGAGCTGGCGGCGCATACTCTCCAGAATTGTTTCGAGAGCCGGCTGCGCGGCTTGGGCGCGTTCATAGACACCTGCTAACGCCTCTACATACTCGCCGAGCGCGGGGGCACGGGGTGGGGTAGGACGGGGAAGCCCGAACCGCTTGCCAAGCGAATACATCACAACAGCTGTCAATACCAGCAAGTGCGCGAAGGCGATCCGCACGCCCGTAGGCGCAACTCCCCAGAAGCCGCGCACCTCGCGCTCGATAATCAGGTCGCCTTGACCCGCGTCATCGAAGTAAATCACGCCGCCGTCGGGGAGCATCTTTCGTACCACCGCCAGAATGAACGCGCCGTTATCTGCATCACGCAGATGCTCGTTGGTGAGCCACTGCCAGTCAGCGCACTCGAAAACTATTCCGTCCTCGTAGTACCAAAGTGCGCCTCTCACCACGCCGCCCGTGTGGAGCAGGGGAACCCAGCGTTTCTCGCGGGGCGAGAGAGTGGTACCCTGGTCGCCCAGTCGTACTTTAGCGATTCCCCTGAGCCATGGGGCGGGCAGGGCGGGTTTTGCCTCCACGAACCGCTTTGCTGGGAGTTGCAAAGAGGGCAGGCGTCGGAAAGCTTCGTCTCTAAGCGGTTCGGGCAGGCGTCCATCGCCGCTGAACAAAAGCAGACGCCCACCACGCCGCAGCCAAGCGTTCAACGAGTCGGCGTCCTCTTCGCTCCAAACCCCCAATCCGCTGATACCGCTGAGCGAGAAGGGCGGGGGAAAGACCACCAACATATCGGCATCTTTAGGGAGGTGGCGAAAGGTGCGCTTATGTGAACGCACTGTGTAGCCGTTGCGCTCCAGCAAGCGTGCGAAGCCTTTCATTCCGAGCCGATGCTGGCTGTAGCTAAGAGGCAGCGGGCTAAAGCGCGAGTCGCGTGCCTCCTGTGCCAAGCGCAGCGAATAGAGCAGGAGCGCCACCACGATCCCGACCAGTAGGATCAGCCCAAATCGCTCACGCAGGAACTGCATGGGGTTGGAGCCTCCCAAGTAGCGTCTCGAACGCCTGTTCGAATGTGCGGTAGGTCGCTTCGTCAGCCGTCGCGCCGCCGTACCAGACAGCGTCGAACAGCAGGGTGAGGGGGTGCAGTTGGCGGTATGCCTCCTCGCGGAGGGCAGGGTCGGGCAGGGCAGTGGGGGTGGAGGAGTGGTGTAGGGGTGGCTGGCGCAGACGCTGCAGGTGTTCCCAGTTTGTCAGGGCGGGATCGTAGTCCAGCAGGCGCGCCTCGTGCAACAAGCGCAGGATACCCAGATAGAAAGCGCGGGTGGCCTGGTGCCAGTTGCGCTCATGGGCGAGCCGTCGCGCCAGCTCGCGCCATTCCAGCGCACTCAGCGTTCGCGCATCCCCCAAAGACTCAGGAAGCGGCAGGGAAGTCGGTGTCGCGCGCCGCCTCATCTGCACCCGCCCAACCAGATAGGACGCTGCCAACCCTATCGTGAGGACGAGCAATACAAGCACCAGCCACTGTACCAGTGGCTGCAGTCCGCCTATCCGTGCCCCACCAACGCCCCCGAAAAGGCGTTGCAACCAACGGAGGAATGCCTCCAACGCCCGCTCAGAACTCTCAGAAATGCGCTCGATCAACGATTTCGGCGGAACCTGCATGTCGGGTTCCGCGAAGAGCGCGTCGAGCTGCGCCTTGACCTGCTGAGGCGAAGGGGCAGGGGAGGGAGGTAGTTGCAGCGCCTGCTGATATGTCTCGATACTCTCCAACGCGACTTCTATTGAGGCGAGGTCACCTTTTTGTTCGGCATCGGCTATGAGCTGCTCCAGCGGCGCTCGCATCTCAGCGGGTAGAGACGCAAGAGCGCGTTTCGCCTCTTGCAGGAGAACCTTTCGCTGGGCAGTAGGAAGGCGATACGCACGCTCCAGCGCCGCTTGAGCTCGCTCCAACGCCCCTCGCGGCTCCGCAGCGTGCGCAACTATCCCGACCAGCGGCGATACGAGGAGAACCAGAAACAGGTTAGCCCTCGCCACGCTGCAGAACCTCATAGATGTCTAACCCCTCGCTGCGATAACGCAGGTCAAAATAGAGCAGGATGCTGGTCATATACATCGCGGGCATCACAAACATGTAGGCGATGTACGACAGCGATTCATACAACTGGTTGATGGAGAGCCACCAGCGCGTGAAAATCTGCTCCGGGTCGGCGTAGATCGCGATTATGCCGATGATAATCCCCAAAATCAGAGACAACAACACCATCACTGACAACAGGAGAACCGCCTGCACGCCCCAGAACGCGAGACAGCTCAACACCGCGTGCTTGAAGTTGGGACGCACCAGGGCAAATGCACGGGCAAACGCATTAATCGCATCTACTCGGTCCTCCAACACCACTATCTGGGGCAAAATCACAAACCATACACTAATCATCGCGGCGAGTACGAGTGTGAGGATTGTAATCGCGAGCGCAAGAATAGCGTATATGGTGAGGGCAAGCGTCCCGCTTCCACCAGCGGCGCCTAGCACGATGATGATCGAAGCGACTACCAAGAAGACAAAGTAGCCAACAGCGAGAAGCAAATACACTCCACTCAGCGCGAGCATCGCCAGGAGTTGATTTAACGCAAGTGTCAACAAGCGTGGCTTTAGTCGCGCCCAGAGAGCAGACAAAGTAATCGGCTCGCCCACCGCGAGCATCCGAAACGCCAGCGTCGTGAACGCTGCCTGCACTACCGGCGCAACAATCCAGTAGGGAAGCATCAGGAACAATCCAAGATAATCCAATGCGAGCGCGGCGAATGAGCCGTCTGTCGAGGTCGCGCCCAAGTAGACGATAGGTACGAGCAGAAGTAAAGAAAAGATGATGGGGACGAGATACACCCAGAGCGAGATACGGAACAGTGGCTTGAAGTTCTCGCGGTAGTAGCTGAGAGCGTCGTCCATCAGTTCGAACGGCGTGGCGGGACGGTTGAGCGTGCGGAACCGCGACTGTAGAATCGCCGTTCCCAGCGTTGAGGTGCGCCAATCGCCAGTGCGTGCATGCGTTTCCATCGCTATCGCAACCCTTTCTCGCGCAGGAGATGGTAGCCCCACTCGTGCGCAGCAGAGGGGCGGGGGAAATAGCCAATCACCTGATGATACTGCCCCTCCTGGTAAGTCTCGTCCAGCACCGCATATAAGTGTACCTCGACATTAGTGCTACTTGTGGATTCGGAAGCGTCGTTGTCCTGACAGGCACGCCACTTGCTCCTCAAGGAACGCTAACTGTGCTTCGGAGGTGGGGAGACTGAGGATCTGTTCGGCGGGGATCGGCTCGCCGAAGCGCACGCGCACGACGCCCAAAGCGGGCCTGGGAACGAGCTTGCCATACGGCAGGATTTTGTCTGTGCCGATTAGCCCCACAGGTAGCACGGGAGCGCGCGTCTGACGCAGGATAAGCAGCACGCCAGGCAGAAACGGTTGCAGATCGCGCGTCTCGGAGAGCTCGCCTTCGGGGAAGACGGCTAACACCTCGCCGCGTTGCACGGTCTCGATGGCTAACTTGATGGCGTTGCGGTCTGCCGTGCGCTGTTTGACGGGAACCATCTTCGCCAGACGGGCGATCGCGCCGATGACAGGGATGCGGAGGATGTCGGCGCGTCCCATAAAGCACAGGTGGCGGGGCGCGGCGTACCATAGAATTGGCGGGTCTGCAAGCGAGAGGTGGTTCGAGATGACAATCAGCCCGCCGCGCCGCGGCATGCGATTGCGCCCTTCAATCCGCAGCCAGACAAACAGCGGGAATCGAAAAGTTATCGCGAAGAAGCCCTTGAAGAAGGCATAGGCGAGGTGGAAAACGATTCGGTTCCATAGGGCGCGCATAGAGTCCGATAAGTGGGATTATGTTAACTAACTGTAGTCGTCGGGCATGCCCTCCGCTTCCAGCACCGCCTCCGCCATGTAAATCGGCGCGCGGAAGCGCAACGCAAGCGCAATCGCGTCGCTGGGGCGCGAGTCGACCTCGATTTCCTCGTCGCCGTGCAACAGGTAGATTTTCGCGTAGAAAGTGCCTTGCCACAGGTCATCGATGACCACGCGGTCGATGCTGACGCCGAGCCGTTGGAGGATATTGCGCGTGAGGTCGTGTGTCATGGGACGCGGCGGCGTATCGTCGTTCAGGGCGGCCACGATGGCGTGCGCTTCAAACGGCCCGATCACTATCGGCACGCTGCGTCCGTAGTTGTCACGCAGTTGAACCAACAGCGCACGCGGCTGACCAGGCTCGATACGCTCGTAGACGCCTGTGACGCGCACCTCCAGCTCGCGTCCCCTACCGTCCAGACGCGCGGCACGCTCCTCCAGTTCGCT
>CALAMM010000051.1 GCA_937925775.1 uncultured Fimbriimonadales bacterium | reverse complement strand
ATTTCCAGCTCGCGTGCGGCGATTTCGGCGTCCTCGCCGTAGAACTCATAGAAGTCGCCGACCTGCATCGCCAGCAGCACATCGGGGTTCTCGGCTTTGAGCCGAAAATACTGCTGGAGCATGGGCGTTTGCGGTTGGAACTTGTTGGGCTGCATCGAGCGGGGATTATACCCGTGCCGATAAAAACACGCGGCGTGTCGGGCGTACAGCATCCGACACGCCGCGCGCGTGGAGTCCAGCCAGAATGTTAGCAGCCCTGATCTTCCGAGTCGGTTACGCCCGTGCCTGGCACGCCGTGCAGGTCGTTGTAGGGGCCGTTCGGACCGCTGGGCGTGCTGGAAACCGCTTGCAGCTGCGCCTCGCTGGCAAGTAGCCCCTCAGGCTGCTCGCGCCAGTTGTAGTAGTAGCCACCTGCGCCCACGCGGGTCGGTTGCCCGTTATACGCAGTGGCAGGGGTGGGGAACTGCTCGCGCGGCGCGATGTTCTTGATGCCGTTCCAGCGCCACCACTTCGCGTGCCCATCCACGAAGTTGATGACCACACCTTCCTTGTGGCGGGCGAACGCCAAGAAGTTGTAGTATTCGAGCGGAGCCTGATTCTTCAGGTAGCCGTCGAACAGCATAATCGTGTTCACAGGCGATTCCACCATTGCGATTTTGGTCACCGGCGTGCGCTTATTCACAATCGGGCAGAAGTTCTCACCGAACAGTCCGAGGTTCGGAATATAACCCACATAGCGGAAAGTGCCCAGTGCGGGTGCAGGCGAACCTGCCGCTTGGACGCGCTGGGGCCAGTCGATACCGGGGCGATAGCTGGGGCAGACGAAAATATCGACATTCTTGATGTACGGCGCCAGCACATCGTAGACTGCCACCAGCACCAGCTGACCTGCGTTATTGCGTCCGAAGTACGCGCTCATAGGGAAGGTCTCGTCGTAGTCCTGCACATACATCAGCACGCTCGTCGCAATCTGCTTCTGGTTGTTGGTACACTGCGTCTGGCGCGCACTCTCCCGTGCCTGCGCAAAGACTGGGAAGAGAATCGCCGCCAAGATCGCGATAATCGCAATCACGACCAGCAGCTCAATCAGCGTAAAACCCTTGCGACTCATGGTTTTGCTCATACCTCCTATAGGTTTGCTCCCCATAACAAAAGGGCAAGCCCGCGTAGGCGGGATGCCCTCCTGGGAGTTCGCTAATTATACCCTAAAAGCGGTTTTGTCAAGCACTCGCCGACAAAACCCGTATTTTTAGGGTACTGCCTTAGACCTCCTTGAGCGGTGTTTGTTTCACCGCGGCTTGCGATCGCTCATAAAATCTCGGATGCCGTGATGATGCTTTGCGCGATATCCTTCATGGTCTTGTTCTGATTGCGCGCCATGAAGTGGATGCGGCGGAAGGCTTCCGATTCGCTTAGTCCGAGCCGATCCATCAGGATGCCTTTGGCGCGTTCAATGAGCTTGCGTGTTTCGAGGGCTTCCTGAAGTTCGCGCACCTCTTTGTCTTTTGCTTGCATTTGCTGGAATCGGGTCAGCGCGACGCTGATAGCAGGCGCGAGTTCCTGTTTGCGGAACGGTTTGAGTAGGTAGGCGTACGCGCCGGCGGCGGTGGCTTGGTTGACCAGTTCCTCTTCTGCGTAGGCGGTGAGGAACACGATTGCGCAGGGGTGTTGCGATACGATTTGCCGTGCCGCCTCGATGCCGTCCATGATCGGCATGCGGATGTCCATAATAATCACATCAGGTTGCGTTTGGAGGGCGATGCGCACGGCGTCCTCTCCCGTTTCCGCCTCGCCGACCACCTCATAGCCCAGCTGTTCGAGCTGGGAGCGCACCATCAGGCGGGTGAGTTCCTCGTCCTCCGCAACCATCACACGGATTTGCGATTTGTGCATGTCCATAGCTCCCTCCATCTCTCGCTAAGTTCGCTCCGCTTGCTGCGCGGTATACCGACGCGCCATCTCCAGTTTACCTGCTGTGGTATAGCAGGGGCTTTCGGGCGTGAGGGGGAGTTGTACCACCTCATGGGTGAAAGCCGACTGGTAAATGGCGGTAATGAGTTCCAGCGCGCGCCGTCCTTCTGTAGCGGGCACGCACGGCTCGCGACGCTCCAGAACGCTGAACACGAAATCGTGAATTTCGGCGGTGTGGCTATGCAGTTCTTGTTCGGGAACGCTACGGCAGGCTTCGGCGATTTGGAGGTGGCGCTCCTCCTGCCGAGAATGCGGACGGAAGGGGAAGAGCTGGATCGACCCGTGTGCGCCCAAAATCAGCATGCGACTGGAATCGGCTTCCAGTTCGGCGCAGGTCGTGGCACAGAAGCTCGCCCGTAGGTTCTCCCAGTAAAGCGTTGCCAAACACCAGTCTTCCACTTCGATTCTGTGGGCAATCGTGTCGATTTCGGCATGCACGCGCTGGGGCATTCCCAGCAGGTAGATGAGCAGGTCGATGTGGTGGACGGCTTGGTTGATGACCGCGCCGCCGCCTTCGGTCGCCCACTTGCCGCGCCATGTGTTTTCGTAATACATCGGGCGGCGCCACCAGAGGCAGCTCACCTCCGCATAGAACGGTTTGCCGATGAGTCCGCGCTCCAGAATGAGCCGTGCGCGTTGCACATCGCTCACGAAGCGCAGTTGGAACACCACGCCAAGGTTGCGCTTCGCCTTCTGCGCGGCGCGGATCATGGCGTCCGCTTCCTCCAAACTAATCGCCAGCGGTTTCTCAACCAATACATGTTTGCCTGCCTGTAGGGCGGCGATTGCGACGGGGGCGTGGAGATGATGAGGCAAGCAGAGGCTGACAACTTGGATGTCGTCCCGCTTGAAGATTTCCTCTGCCTCGCTGCTCCAGACGGGGATTTCGTAGCGTCGCGCGAACGCGCGAGCGCGTTCCTCGTCGATATCGGCGACACCGATTAGCTGCGCTTTCGCGCCCAGCATCTGATAGGCTTTCGCGTGCGCCGCCGCGATGCCGCCTGCTCCGATAATCCCCACGCCGACAGTCTCCATCGCTTGCTCCCGGTCAAGTCCAGTCTTCTGGGACGCGAGCCGTGCCTTTATTGTACCCGTTTTTTTCCCCGCCCACGATGCAGTTCAAGGTATACTGCAGGCGATGGCGCCGTTTTTCTACGACTCGGCGATCGAACAGTACCAGTTTAGCGAGTCGCATCCGCTGAAACCCCAGCGGCTCGTGCTGCTGCGTGCGCTGATGGAGTCTTATGGCTTAACGGACCTGCTGGACTGGCGGGTTCCGCCGCCGATAGATGAGTCGGAGCTGCGTCGCGTGCATACGCCTGAGTATATCGAGGTGGTTCGCCAGCTCAGCGAGGGTGCGCCCGTGATGGAAGCGCACCGCTGGGGCTTCTCGGCGTATGGGGACAACCCGCCGTTTTTGGGGATGTGGGAGGCAGCGCTGGCGTACACTCGCGCGACGGTGGCTGCGGCGTATGCAGTGCGCGAGGGCGCACCCTTAGCCATCAACATCACGGGCGGGCTCCACCACGCGATGCCTGACCGTGCCAGCGGGTTCTGTATCTTCAACGACCCCGCGATTGCCGTGCATATCTTGCGCGAGCGATTCGAGCGCGTGGCGTATCTGGATATCGACCTCCATCACGGCGATGGCGTGCAGTGGATTTTCTACCGCGACCCCAGCGTGCTTACTGTCTCCATACACGAGGGGGGTAAGTGGCTCTTTCCGGGAACTGGCTTTGTGAACGAGTTGGGCGAGGGCGCGGCGGAGGGGACTTCGGTCAACATTCCCTTAGCACCCTACACCGACGATGCGACTTGGTGGGCGGCGTTCGAGGCGGTGGTCCCGAAAGCGTTCGAGCGGTTCCAACCGCAGGCGTTGGTGCTGCAGATGGGCTGCGACCCGCACTATTTAGACCCGCTGGGGCATTTGTGTCTTACGGCGCAGGGGTGGGTGCGTGCGGTGGCGTGGGCAAAGTCGCTGGGATTGCCGACGGTCGCGCTCGGTGGCGGCGGCTACAACCTGACCACTGTGCCCCGTATGTGGACCCTCGCGATTGCAACGCTAATCGACGCGGATCTGCCCGACGAGACCCCAAACACCTTCATCTGGCATGAGCGCATCCCCACGCTGACCGACCACACGCTGCCCAGCATCGAGCCTAACGATAGGGAGTATGCACGCCACTATGCCCAGCAGCAAATCAGCTTCTGGCAACGATACTGGGCAACGGTGTAATCTTATCGGCGCGGAGCGGTCTTGAGGGGGCGTCGCCGATTGCTGGCGCAGGGGGCAGACGCCGACAGCGCTTCGCTTACGCTGCCTCGCGTAGCACGCGCTCTAACTCGCTCAGCTGCGTCTTAATGCGGGCGTCGTACACCCCTTGCGCTGTCTCAATGATGCAGCCGCCAGGGTCGACGCGACGGTCTTCTATGATTTCGATGCCGTCGACGCCGTCCACGACGCTCATCAGCGTGGCGCGGTGCTGACGGATGAGTTCTAAATCGAGTGGGTTAACGCGGATGCGGATGTGGACGAAGCCCTGCACTCGGCGCAACGCATCGCGCACAATCGCAAGCGCGTGTTCAGGGTGGAGCTTGAGCTCCTCCCGCACGATTTTGCGAGCCACCTCCAGCACCAGTTCGAGCATTTGCGCTTCGGCGTTATGGAGGTAAGCTTCGTATTGTGCCTGCAGGCTCTGGATTAGCTGCTCCACTTGGGTGCGCAAGTTTGCTATGGTGCGCTGCAGTTCTGTCTCGGCATCTTGGCGGGCGCGTTGCTCGCCGTCGGCGTAGCCCTGTGCGTAGCCGTGCTGGTAGCCCTCGCGTTGTGCTTGCTCGCGGAGACGCTCGGCGTCTTGGAGTGCTTTGAGGCGTAGCGCGTCCGCTTCGGCGCGGATGGCGTCCAAGTCGGGCGCGTCGCTGGGATGGTCGCTGTATTCTGGGAAGGGAGATTGACCCCCATGCCCTCCTCTCGCGCGTTGTGGGCGAGGGAGAGAGAGGGATATGGTGGGGGGGAACGGCTGTTCCTGCGTGCAGGCGGCGTTCTCCGCGCCACGCTCCCCTGCCTTAGGCTGGGCGTGCGCACCCTGAAGTGCCTCTAAAGAGGGAAAAGGTAGGCGCATCTTAGATGAGCATCTCCTCCTCGCCGCCGCGTGCAATCACGATCTCGCCCGCTTCCTCCATACGGCGCACGATGCTCACAATCCGTTGCTGCGCTTCCTCGACATCGCGCACCCGCACAGGTCCCATAAACTCCAGCTCCTCTTTGAGCATGTTCACGGCGCGCTCGGACATATTGCGGAAGATTTTCTCTTTGAGCGCGTCGCTGGCGCCCTTCAGCGCGAGCGCAAGCTCTTTCATGTCCACCTCTTTGAGCACTTGCTGGATGGCGCGATCGTCCAGCTGCAGCAGATCCTCGAAGGTAAACATCAGTTTGCGCACCTCTTCGGCGAGTTCAGGATTGTGGTCGGTAAGATAATCGAAAATCGCGCGTTCCGTGTTGCGATCGACCCACTGGATTACTTCCACGAGCGATTTCACGCCGCCTGCGGCGGTAAGTTCTTGGCTGGCGATACTGGAAAGTTTGCGCTGCAATACGCTTTCCACGCGCCGAATTACTTCAGGGGGCGTGCTTCCCATTGTGGCGAGACGCTCGGCAACTTCAGGGCGCAGCTCGGGTGGGAGACTGCTCAACACCTGCGCGGCGGCTTGCGGTTCTAAATACGCCAGCACCAGCGCTATCGTCTGCGGATGTTCATCCTGCAGAAAAGTGCTGAGTTGCGATGGGTGCACGCGCTTGATGGAGTCGAACGGTAGCATTTGCAGGGCGCGCGTGAGCTTTTCGAGGATCTGCGTCGCGCGTTCAGGTCCGTAGGCGCGTTCCAGTATCTCACGGGCGTGGTCTAAGCCGCCTTCCAGCGCGAGGTTCTGTGCCAGACATACTTCATAGAACTCCTGAATCACTTGTTGGCGCACTTCGGCAGGCACGCTGCCCAGCCGTGCGATTTCGAGGCTGAGCTCCTCCACCTCCGTCTCGCTCAGATGCGGCAACACTTTGGAGGCGATATCCGCGCCCAACGCGACCAGAATAATCGCCGCCTTCTGCTTGCCTGTGAGTTTCTTCTCGCCTGGTTTGAGCATAATGGTTAGGACTTAATCCAGTTCCTCAGAAGCGCTGCGATATGCTCGGGTTTATTTTCGGCAAATCGCTGGATTTCCACCAGTTCGGGTTGCTGGCGTTCATGGATGCGTTGCGCCAGTTCTTCCTCGATTACTGAGCCGCCTCTCCGCCGACGCACGATGACGGTTCCGTCAGGGGCGCTCTCTTCCACCACTGTGATGCCGTCCTCGTCGATGACGGCGTTGAGAGCGTGTTCGGAGCCGTCGGTGAGTGCGCCTGCGGGCTTCGCCTCTACAGCAAGCGTTCCACCACCGGGCAGTGCCGCGATTGCCTGAGGTTGTGGGGCGGGGCGGCGAATTTGTTTGCCAATCACACGCGCAAGGAAAATCGTGACAATTAGCAGCAGTAGCACAGGTAGCAGTCGCCATAGCAGCTCCTGTCGGCGGGCGGCCTCGCGTGCGGCTTGTTCTTTGGCAGCTTGCTCGGACTGCGAGGCGTCGAATTTCACGCGCTGTACTGTCACGACGCGGTTCGGCTGGTTTGGCGCGACGCCCACGGTTGTTTCCAGCCAGTTGCGCACGGCGGTCAGGGCTTCATCCGAGACGCTTTCATCGACCAGGGTCGCCACGCTGAGCCGCTCGATGCGTCCCGGAGCGCGAATGATATGCTCCACCTGCTTGTTCACTTCGTAGTTGCGCACTCGGTCTTCGCGGTTGTATTCGCCGATGCCGCTTCCGCCCAGAGGCGCGGTGGGGTAGAGGGGGTTCTCGGCGCGGTTGCCTGCGATGCCCGCAGCGCCACCCGCGATGGGTGGGTTGCCGCTGAGCCGTTCGGTCTCGGTCGTCTCGCTAATCACGGCAGCACGGTTCGGGTCGAACGGCTCCACGCGCTGCGCCTGCACTTCCTCCTTGTCTAAGTTCAGCTCCGCCTGCACCATCACGCTGGACTTGCCGGGTCCCAGCACGCGGTCTAAGTGTTGCTGTAGCTGGCGGCGCAGTTCCTCGGCGTAGGTGCGTTCTGCCTCACGACGCGCACGGATGAGCTCGTTGTCCACAGCATACGGATCGTCCCCCTGCCACAGCGGGCGCGCCTCGGAGTCTACCACTGTGACATTCTCTGGTTTTAGCCCCTCCACGCTGTGGCTGACTAAATGCACAATCCCGCGCACCTGTTCACGGGTGAGCGTTGCGTTCGGCTTGAGCGCGACTACCACGCTGGCGGTCGGCTCGGTGCGCGCGTCGGCAAACGGCGAGTCGTTGCCTGGCGTGATATGCACTCGCGCCCGCTCCACTGGCTCCAAGTGCTGAATCGTGTTCTGCAGCTCCTCCTCAAGGGCGATGCGCAGGGTGTTCTGCTCCATCGATTGGGTCATGCCGAAGGGTGTTTTTTCGAGACGGGCGTAGCCGGGGGCGCCAGTTTTGGGCAAGCCTTTGGAGGCGAGTTCGAGGCGGGCGGTCTCGGCGTGCTCTTCGGGCACTTCAATCACACTGCCGCCGCCGCGGGTGCGCACTGGGATCGCCTTCTCTTTGAGGGCTTGCACGACGGCGGCGGAGTCGGCAGGGCTTAGCCCTGTGTAGAGCGTGGTGTAGGTGGGCGTGCTTGCCCAGAAGCCCAGCGCGATGAACAGAGCGAGCAAGCCGAGTGCGCCGCCGACCGCCGCCACCCGCGTGGTGCGCGGCCACTCGTTCCACCGATCCCGTAGCCGATTCAGCATTGCCTGCATCGCTGATCCCTCCCTGCTACCGATGCCCTACGCCTTACGGAGCGTTGCCTGAACGCCCCTTTACACCTGCAGCCTCATAATCTCCTGATATGCTTCCAGCACCTTGTTGCGCACCTGCAGCGTGAGTTGGAAGGCGAGGCTGGCGCGCTCCATCGCCAAGATGAGCGTCTGCTCGTCCACTGGTTCGCCCCGTGCGAAGCGTTGTGCCAAGTCTGCCGAGCGTTGTTGTGCGTCGTTTACCTGCCCAATCACTTCGCGCAGCATCTGCCCGAAGTCGGCGCGTGGGGCGTCGGCTTGGGGGGTGTCGGGCGGTTGCAGCCACTTCGGCGGCTGAATCTCCCGAATCTCGATGCGCGGTAGGTCTTTCACGATGCCTTTGATTTCCATGCCGTCTCACCTCACACGCGCCCGATGTCAAGGGTGCGCAGGAACATGTTTTTCGCCGCGTTGAACGCTTGAATGTTCGCCTCGTAGGCGCGGCTGGCGGTAATCAAGTCCACCATTTCGTGGACGATGTCCACATTCGGGTAGGCGACATAGCCGTTGGCGTCGGCGTCGGGGTGACCTGGTTCGTACACCAGGCGTGGAGGCGTGTTATCAGCGACGATTTGCACAACCCGCACTCCGCCGGGCATAGTTGGAGTGGGTGCAATCGGCTGAAAGACGGCGACCTTGCGTCGGTAGGGTTGCCCCTCTGGAGTGCGTGTGGTGTTCGCGTTCGCCAAGTTATCGGCGATTAAGTCCATCCGCAGCCGTTCTGCGCTCAAACCGCTGGAGCTCACGCGCAAAGTGCTGATCAGTCCCATCGTTCACCTCCTATGGTGTGCGTCCTTCGCGAATCGCGTTGCGTAGTCCCTGAATCTGGCTGTTCGCGATTCGGGCGAGCATCGCGTAGCGCAGTTCGTTTTCAGCGAGCTGCGCCATTTCGTATTCGGGGTCGATCGTGTTGCCGTCTGTGCGCATCGGCATGGGTTGGGGAGCAGGCGTAGGTTGTCGAACCTGCGCTGTGCGAGGTAAGGCGACATGGCGCGGGTCGGTCGTACGCAGGGGCAATACGCCTGCTTGCTGTGCGCGTTGGGCGAGGCGCGAGGGTGGGGCTTCGCCCTCGGGTAGGTCTAAGCGCACGAAGTTGGGCGTGTTCACATTCGCGAGGTTATGCGCCAGAATCTTGTGGCGGGCAGTGGCGCGGCTCAACGCCCGCTCCGCCGCCTGCAAAGTCGGTGTGTCCCAAAAAGTTCGGTATTCCGTAATTCGCATTCCGCTTCGCTCCTCTCGCCTCCATGCGCACAGCCTCCTGTGGCACGGACATTCTTGTCCGTGTGCTAAGTAGCGTGTGGCACGGACATTTTTGTCCGTGCGCTAAGTAGCCTTGTGGCACGGACATTCTTGTCCGTGCGCTAAGTAGCCTTGTGGCACGGACATTCTTGTCCGTGCTAAGTAGCCTTGTGGCACGGACATTCTTGTCCGTGCGTCGTAGGGTGGGTCGCCATTCTTGGCGTTGCTCTGGGGCGCGACCTCCAAGCCCACGCCTTGCAGTAGCACGGACAGGAATGTCCGTGCCACGCACTCTGCCTACCGATTATCGGCTACAGTGGGCGAATCGTTTAGGGGCGTAAGACGGGGGATGGCGCGGAGGTGATGCCTCCGAGCGACATTCAGCGTCCCTGCACCGCCTGCCAGTGTTCCAGTCTGTCGATATCTGTACCGACTTCGGGGTAGGGTGTGATGATTGCTTTGACAGGCACTTGCAGAATCCGTGCCACGCGGGTTTCAATCTGCTCGATGCTTAGCAGGCGGGGGCTAACGAACTGTGCCAGCAGGAAGCGGATGAGCAGACCTGTTCCGATAGCCATCGCCATGCGAACGGGCTGTTTGCGGGCGTGGTAGAGCGCTTCGAGGCGCGGCAACTCGCGCATGGCGACCGTGCGCCGCGCCCAGAGTAGGTTGCCCCCCGTGAATTCGCCTTCGCGCAGGCGCACGGTGGTGCGCTTCATCCCAGGAAACCGCTCACGGCACACATCGGCGGGCACAACTGCGTAGGTAAGCGACGCGCCGCTGCGTAAACTCTCATCCAGAAAGAACTGCACGCTCTCCGCTGTGAGGAAGGGGAGATCTACGGTCGCGAACAGTACGGAGTCTGTCGGGCTTTGCTCCAGTCCGAGCCGCACATTCTCCAGCAGGCTTGCGTGGGGGGTCAAAACGGAGTAGCCCGCGCCGTGAGGCACTTTCCCGACGATGAGAATCGTCTCTATCCCCTCCACGCCCTGCATTGCCCGCAGCACATGCAGATACATCGGCGCGTTGCCCACCATCACCTCCGCTCGCGAGCGCACGCCTGTCTGCGCCTGCCAATCGGGGTCTATCTCGCCACCTGCTAAAACGACTGCGGTCGTTATCTCTCTCATACGCTGAGTTGAACCTGCGTTCAGGCGAGCTCGGCGTTTGCGTCGTTACCCTTCCACGGCGATGAACTGCTCCAAGTAGCGTTTGCCGATGAGGAACCCCTCTTCGCGCCCGACGGCGGCGTCCTCGTGTTCGATAGACAGCACGCCGTTGTAGCCGACCCGCCGCAACGCACCGATATACTCACCCCAGCGCACGCTGCCCAGTCCTGGGATCACATAGCGCCACCAGCCGCTGCCTTGATTGCCCACATACTCCAGCCGCGCGCGCATCACTTCGGTATCTTTCGCGTGGGTGTGGAAAATCCGCGAGCCGAACAGGAACACCGCGTTGATGTAGTCAATCTGCTGCCACAGCAAGTGCGAGGGGTCGAAGTTCAGCCCGAAGTTCGCGTGAGGCACGACCTCAAACAGCCGTTGCCAGTGGTCTAACGCTTGGATGTTGGTGGCGAACCAGTTCTCCAAAGCGAGGTTCACGCCTTTTTCGCCCGCGTACTCGCACAGGGGCGGGAACACCGCCGCGCAGTCCTCCTCGATGGTCTGCATCTTGCTCTTGCCGGGTACCGGGTGCCCTGCGAGCGTGCAGACCACCTCCACGCCGAGCGCGTGGGCGATGTCGATGGCTTTGCGCACGCCGTCGTTGCTGCGCTGACGCTCCTTCGGGTCGGGGTGCGTGTTGTTAGTGTAGAACGCAATCGCCGACAGCCCCACGCCAGTTTTCTCGATAAGCCGCTTGAGCCTATCGAGGTCGGGATTCTCCAGGTTCAGGTGCGGGTGTCCGTACCCGCACGCCAGTTCCAGCGTTTTGAAGCCGTGCTTCTGCGCGAACTCGAAAACCGTCTCCAGCGGTTCGCCTGCAAAGGGTGCAGTAAGTATCCCGACATGCATAGTGGACGGACGATTCGCGCTGGATGGCTGGGTTCCTGCTGGTTCGAAAGTGTAGTAATAGATTCGGCGTCCGTCGGGCTTGGTCTCGGTGCGTTTGTGCATGCGCCATCTCATCGGCGCGCCTCCACCGCCTGCCATGCGAGCGCTGCGCCGCCGAGAATGCCTGCGTCTTCAATCCGCTCGGCGGGCACGATTTGGCAGTCTTGCAGCAGCGTGGTCAGGGCGTAGTCGCGCACCGTTTGGTGAATCGCGTTGAACAGCGGTGCGCCTGCTTTGGCGATCTGCCCGCCAATCGCCACGATTTCGGGATTGAAGATTTGGATGAAGTTCGCGATGGCGATACCCAGGTAGGTGCCGATTTCGCGCCAGATGGCGAGGGCGGTGGGGTCGCCCTGCTCCGCTGCTTGACTCACCAGTGCTGGGGTGATTTTTGCGGGGTCGCCCTCCGTGAGCGTGTTCAGCAGGCTGTCGGGGTTGCGTTGGGCTTTTTCCCGCGCGAGTTCGACGATGGCGTCGCGCTTAGCGTAGGCTTCGATGCACCCCCGCGCCCCGCATCCGCAGCGCGGCCCCGCGAAGTTGATGATTGTATGTCCCAGTTCGCCTGCGCCGCCGCCCAGACCGACCAGCAGCACCCCGCCCTCCCAAGACGCATAGCCTTGCACTTGATGACGGGTCAGCACCACGCCCCCGCCAATCCCTGTACCCAGCGTGAGCATCACCAGCCCGCGTGCTTGACCCCGTCCGACCCCGTAGTAGTACTCACCCAGTGCTGCCAAATTGGCGTCGTTGCCCATGACCACTGGGAGGTTCAACCGCGCCCGCACGGCGTCCGCCAACGGAACATCGCGCCAAACCTCGAAAATCTCCCCGCGCATCTCGCCGAAGTTCGGCGCCCAGCGCACCACCCCGCGCCCCGAATCGATGTGCCCCGGCACCGCCATTCCGATGACCGCAGGCGCGACGCCAGACGCCTCAATAGCCTCCTGAATCGTCAGCACGACCTGCTCTAAGGTAATCCGAAATCCCTCCTGCGCACGGGAAGGATGTTGAACAGGGGGACTGAGCAGCTCTCCAGACCGATTCAACACTGCGGCACGCACATTCGTCCCGCCCAAATCCACGCCAACGACCGCTGTTGCCATCCAAAAAAGTATACCCTCTCTAAAGTGTCCTTGTCCGCTGAAGGGCAGCGCACCCTCACGCACCAATGAGTGGTGAACTCAAAATTCGTACCCTCATCAGTTCGATGACACCCCCGCGTCAGCCATGCGAGGCGGATACCTGCCCTAACTCCAAAGCACGCATCCGAAGCGCAACCGCCTTCCTCGTACCCCATAGTGGGCGGCTTTCGCAATAGGGGAATTTGCTCAATCGGGCAAGCGGTTGGCACTTATTCCCCTCTCCCACACAGTGGGAGAGGGGCTGGTGGGGAAGACGCCGAAGGAAGCTACGCTCTCAGCATCTCGCGCGGTGTGCCTGTAGCAGTCCACGCGCGCTCGTGCTGCAACACATACTCGGCGACTTGGCGGCGCAACGCCATCGTGTTCGGCTCCGTCGTGCGCCGCATGAAGCGTTTGAGCGCGGTGAGCAAGATTTGCGCCATGTCGCCCTCGGCGAAGCTGTGGATGGCGCGTCGGGCGTGCGCTTCGATGGCGTCCATTGCGTCGTAGGCGAACACGCGCGTCATCGCCAACGGCAGTGTGATGTCGTAGCCGCGCTCTTGCAGCTTGCGCGTGCGCAGGTACGCGCTCTCCATCGCGTAGAGCTGGATGAGGCAGTCCGCCAGATGCCCCACAATCTC
>CALAMM010000050.1 GCA_937925775.1 uncultured Fimbriimonadales bacterium | reverse complement strand
TTGCGGCTTGGGCGATTGTGTCCAAGCGTGTTTCGTCGGCGAGACGCCGACGCTACGAGTTTGGGTATTTCGTCGGCGGGACGCCGACACTACGCGGTGGGTGGGGTGTCGTTGGCGTGGGCAGTGGTGGTATGGCGGGTGCGACGACATTCCTGTCGTCGCGGGTTTTCTGGGTGGGGGTGGCGTTGTTGCGACGCCAAGAAAGGCGTCGCACCTGGGCTTGCGTGGCTTGGACATTTGTGTCCAAGCGTGCTTGCCCAGTGGCTTGGACATTCTTGTCCAAGCAAATCTCGTCGGCGGGACGCCGACGCTACGCTGGGTGGGTATTTCGTCGGCGTGGACGCCGACGCTACGAGGGTGGCTTGGACATTCTTGTCCAAGCATTTTTCGTCGGCGGGACGTCGACGCTACGAGTTTGGGTATTTCGTCGGCGAGACGCCGACGCTACGAGTTTGGGTATTTCGTCGGCAGGGACGCCGAGGCTACGCTGGGGGGGTATCGTAGCGTACGCATCTCGCGGACGAAAAAAAAACGCTAAGGCTACGGGTTTTGTTGACGGAATGCCCAAAGTGGCGTCGCACCTGGCTGTGGTGAGTGGCTCGATGCCGCGAGGTGCGCCTCTCAGCGCGTTTCTGGGTCGCCCGAAGTGCGTGTTCGACGGTTCCGTCGCATATGCGGGGGGCTGCTGGCGGGGCGGGTGCGGAGCTGCGCCCAAGTGCGCAACTCCTCAATCTCCTCACGCATCATCACTGAGAGCGGCACGGTATGGCGGATCTCTTCCAACATATCCTCGGTGGTCAGCTCGCGCCCTGCGTCGAACGCGGTGAAGAGTCCCGCCACGACCACCTGCTCGATTTCCGCGCCTGAGAAGCCCTCGGTTGCGCGTGCTAACTTCTGGAGGTCGTAGTTTTCGGGGTTGCGCCCGCGCTTGCGCAGGTGGATTGCAAAGATTTGCTCGCGCTCTGGGCGTGTGGGCAGGTCGATGAAAAAGATTTCATCGAACCGCCCCTTGCGTAGCAGTTCGGGGGGCAGTTGCGACACATCGTTGGCGGTGGCGACCACGAACACGGGTGCGCGTTTGTCCTGCATCCATGTGAGGAAGGTAGCGAACACGCGGGCGGTGGTGCCGGAGTCGGAAACGCCTGACCCTTGCACGCCTGCGAAGCCCTTTTCCAGTTCATCGATCCACAGGATGCAGGGTGCGACGGCTTCGGCGATGCGGATTGCCGTGCGCATATTTGCCTCCGACGCCCCGACCAAGCTGCCGAAGATGCGTCCGACATCGAGGCGGAGCATCGGTAGCCCCCACAGGTTGGCGATGGCTTTCGCGCTGAGGCTCTTGCCAGTGCCCTGCACGCCGAGCAGCAGCACACCCTTGGGCGCAGGTAGCCCAAACTCGCGTGCCTCTTTCGTCAGCGACGCCCGCCGCTTGCGCAGCCACTCTTTGAGCAAATCCAGCCCCCCGATATCGCTCATCGTCTCGTGAGCGTCGTAATATTCCAGCACGCCCGATTTGCGCACAATCTGCTTCTTTTCGCTTAGAATCGCCGCCACTTTCAGGGCTTTATGCTCCACCACCGAGCGGGCGCACACATTCTCGATTTCGTCCATCGTAAGCCCCTGCGCCGCGCTGACCAGCTCGTCCAGCTCTTGGGGGGTGATGGTGGTATGCACGCTTGGCTGGCTCGCTTTCAGCACCAGCAGGATCTCCTGAATCTTTTGCGCAATCTCCTCGCGTGTGGGCAGGGGCATCTCCAGCACGGTAATCTGCTTCTCCAGTTCAGGGGGGAGTTTCAGTACGGGGCTGAGGAAAACCACCGTGCGTCGGGTGCGCTGCAGGCGGGGGTGGAGGTCGCGCAGGAGGCGGATGACGCGCGGGTCGCTCAGGTAGGGATGGAAATCCTTCAGCACCACCAGGGCGTCGTCCTGCAGGCGCAGCAGTTGGGTGATTGCCTCCAGTTCGGGCGCGAGCGGGCGTGTGGAAGCCGCATCCGCAGGAGCGGGGATCGGCGGCTCGTAGCCGCGTGTGAAAGTCCAGGTGAGCAGACGCTTCGCGTGTTGCTGGGCGAGGCGTCGGAGCAGCTCCTCCGCGCGCGTCTCCTCCGCTGTCTGTAGATAAATCAAGGGATAGCGCGCCTTAATCAAAAGGCTCAGCTCGCGTTCGAACTCGGTCATCGCGGGAGGTCAGTTCCGCAGTGGCTTGCCCGTCTCCAGCATGTGGCGGATGCGTGCGGCGCTCTTCTCGGTCTGGCAGAGTTCGATGAACACCTGTCGCTCGAGGGCGTGGAAGTGTTCTTCAGGCAGTGGGGTCGCGTGGCGCAGGTCGCCGCCGGTCATCACATAGGCGATTTTCTCGGCAATCAGGCGGTCGTGGTCGCTTATCTGCCCCGCTTGGTGCATCCAGTGGACTTCCATCATCAGGCGGCTGTAGCCGTTGACGCCGACAGCGAGTATAGGTGTCGGCTCCGGGGGTCGGTAGCCTGCGCGCGAGAGCGCCAGCACATGCTGTTTCGCCTCATAGAGCAGGCGGTCGAGGTTCCAGCACAGGGTGTCGCGTTCGCGCAGGAAGCCGAGCGTGTATGCCTCGAAGGCGTTGCTGCTGCGTTTGCCGTAGGCGAGGGTGAGGAACGGCGTCCGCAGGTGGGGCACAGGGTCGGCTTCGGGAGGCAAGTGTTGCAGGGCGCGTCGGGTCATCAGCGTTGTGCCGCCACCAGCGGGCATCAACCCGACTAACGCTTCTGGCAGCCCCAGCCCTGTCTCTACATGGGCATGCACATGAGCGCAAGGCAGCACCACTTCCAGCCCGCCGCCCAGCGCGTAGCCGTGCACCGCCGCAACCACAGGCACGCCGCAATAGCGAATGCGCTGGCTCATCTCCTGCAGCCGCTGCAAACCGCGCTCCATACCCTGCCAATCCTGCCGCGCGATATACTCCAGAAACAGGTTCAGGTTGAACCCCGCGGAGAACATCCGCCCCTGATTGCCGATGACCACCCCCACATGGTCGCGCTCGGCTTTTTCTAAGAACTCCACCACGAACTCCATCAAGCTGGGCGTGAGCACATTCGCTTTGGTGCGGAACTCCACGCACGCCACATCGTCCCCCAAGTCGATTACGCGGCATTCAGGGGTCTCGGCAATCACCTTACCCGCGCTGGCGAGTTGATCGAGATGGATAAAGAATTGGGGGGTCATCAAGGGCGCGTAGTCGCCTTGCTCGTCGCGGGGTTCGAAGTAGTAGCGGCTCGCCCCGCGCGTGGTGTAGAAGGTTTTCAGCTCGGCGCTGCGCAACATGCGCAGGGTGGACGGCTCGCTGGGCAGGTTTAGCCGTGTCAGCGCCTCGCGTCCCGCCTCGCCCAGCACATCCCAAGTCTCGAACACCCCCAGTTCCCAGTTATAGCCCAGTCGCATCGCCATATCCAGCGACGGGATATCGTAGGCGACATCGGGCATAATCTCCGCGCCGTAAGCCAGCGGCAGCAGGAACGCCTCGCGGAAGAACGCGCCGTACGGGTCGGGGAGGTTCAGCAGCGCGGGCAGCCGCTCGGCAAAGGGGGCTCGGCTCAGATTGGGGTCGATGGGCAAGTTCGGCTCGATGCGCGGGCGGTACTCCAGCGTCGCGTAGTCCAGCGTGAAAATCTCCTTGCCCTCGCGCTTATAAAAGCCCGCGCCCGTCTTCTCGCCCAGCCTGCCCGATTCGAGGAGCGCGTGCCACAGCGGAGGCAGCACCAGCGACTGGATGTAGTGGTCGTCGGGCAGGCGTTCCTTCTGGTTGCGGATAATGTTGTTCGCCACATCCAGCCCCACCAGGTCAGCCAAGCGAAAGACCCCGCTGCGCGGACGCCCCACCAGCGGTCCCAGCAACAGGTCCGCCTCTTCAGGCTTTATGCCGTACTTCACGGCGCTGACCAACGCTTGCATCATCGCGTAGATGCCGATGCGCGTGGTGATAAAGCCGGGACGGTCTTTTGCCAGCACCACTCGCTTGCCCAGCAGTCGCTCGGCAAAGGTGGTGAAGCGCGTGGTCAGATCGGGGTCGGTGTCGTCGGTCGGGATCAGCTCCAGCAGGCGCATCACGCGCGGCGGGTTGAAAAAGTGGGTTCCCAAAAATCGCTTGCGCAGGTTCTCAGGCAGCGCTTGGGCGATTTCGGCGATGCCCAGCCCCGAAGTGTTCGAACTCAGCACGGCGTCGGGGTTCACGCGCTGGGCAACCTCGCGCCAGAGTGCCCGCTTCGGCTCAATCTGCTCCACAATCGCCTCCACCACCCAGTCTGCGTGCGCAACGCAGTCTAAATCGGCTTCCACAGTGCCTGGGGTAATGCGTTTCGCGTCGTCGGGCTGATAAAACGCGCCCGACTTGAGCAGGCGTTCGACGGCTTGAGCCGCAATCTCACCTTGATCGAGCAGATGCACCCGCCAGCCGATACCTGCTAACAGCGCAGCGATGCCACCGCCCATCGTGCCCGCGCCCAACACCACAGCGTGTCCTTTCCGCAGGTTGCCGTTCACCATAGAAACTTGCCTCCGTCGCGTCAGAGAGTATACCTTGCCTCTTTGCCAACAGCAGGACAAACGCGCGAGGCGGTGAATGAAAACCGCTATGCGGGCGATGGTGCTGGAGCGTGTGGGCGAGCCGTTGCGGCTGCGCGAGTGGCCTATACCTGAGCCGCGCGAGCATCAAGTGCTGATACGCATCCGTGCCTGCGGCGTGTGTCGGACCGACTTGCATGTGTTCGACGGCGAGCTGCCGCGCCCGAAGCTGCCACTCATTCTTGGGCACGAGATCGTAGGGGAGGTGGTGAAGCTCGGCGCGAGTGTGGCGGGGGTGCAGGTGGGTCAGCGCGTGGGCGTGCCGTGGCTGGGACATACCTGCGGGCAGTGTCGATTCTGCGTGTCAGGTCGAGAAAACCTCTGTGAATTCGCGCAGTTCACTGGCTACACACGGGACGGGGGCTACGCCGAGTATGCCGTCGCCGACGCGCGTTATGTGTTGGCTCTGCCCGACAACTACGACGATGTCGCGGTCGCGCCCCTGCTCTGCGCGGGGCTGATAGGCTATCGCGCCTATCGGATGGCGCGGCGCGAGATGCTGGGCAATCGGCTGGGGATTTACGGCTTTGGCGCAGCCGCGCACATCCTCATCCAGATAGCGCTGCGCGACGGCATGCGCGTGTTCGCCTTCACCCGCCCAGGCGACCATGCGACCCAAGATTATGCGCGAAGCATGGGCGCATGGTGGGCGGGCGGCTCCGACCAGAGGCCCCCAGAACCGCTGGATGGGGCCATTCTGTTCGCCCCTGCAGGCGAGTTGGTTCCTGCTGCCCTGCGCGCGGTTGAGAAAGGCGGCGTGGTGGTGTGCGGTGGGATCCACATGAGCGACATCCCCAGCTTCCCCTACGCGATTCTGTGGGGTGAGCGCGTCGTGCGCTCGGTCGCGAACCTCACCCGCGCCGACGGCGAGGAGTTCTTCGCCAAGGCGCGCCAGTTCACAATTCAAACGCATACCACCTCGTTCCCGCTGGAGCAGGCGAACGAAGCCTTAGCAGCCCTAAAAGCAGGGGAAATCAAAGGCGCCGCGGTGCTGGTGGTCTAAGTTCGGGCAAATTTCGGACAGAGATTGTGGACGCCTTCCTGGAGCCTGCTATGTTCTCGGAGAAGCCGTCCGAGCCGACCAACGCTTCGCAGTAGCCCAGCGCATCGAAGAGGCGTCGCCGCTGCGCAGCACGGCGGCGACGCTATGACAAAACCCATCAGAAAACACCAATCTTTCAGGTATAATAGAGGGGTATGGACACGCCGCAACGACGGCTGCCCGATTTCGTACGCGCCGCCGTCGAGCAAAGGATGGGCAACGCGGACATCGAGTTCGCTTTCGCGTCCGACCTGTCGCCCGAGGGGCGATTCGGCGAAAGCTGGCTTGTTCTGGTGAACCACACCCTGCTCACGCTACGAGTAGAGTACACCCCTGTCGAGACCAGCACCAGCGCGCGCCTGCCTTGGCTGCGCAAGAATAACAGTCGGAACAGCGTGTATGCCAACGGAACGGAGCCGCATGTGTGGTTTCATCTTGCCGTTCCCCTGAGTGAGGTGGAGCAGGTGCGCACGACGCAGCTGGTGGGCGCGTCCGCGCTGGAGGTGAAACTCAAAGACGGGCGCATCTTAGAGCTAATCCGCTACAGCAGTGCGCTGGCACACCTGTTCGGGCAGGTGCGCCTGCAGTTGGAAGCGCGGCTCAAAAACGAGGCACCGCCACCGTTTGAACACAAACAGCTCGTGTGCGAGCTGTGCGGACGCCCCCTCCCTGAAGATGGCATCGCGTGTCCTGCATGTCGCTCGCAGAAGCAGGTGCTGCTGCGCCTGATGGGGCTTGTGCGCCCGTACTGGAAATATATGGGGCTTTCCACTTTCTTAGCCATCATCACCGCGGCGGTGGAGCTTACTCCGCCCTATCTCACGAAGATTCTTATCGACGAGGTGCTGGTTCCCCGCTCAAACGCCCATCTCTTTTTGTGGCTACTGGGAGGGCTGATTGGCGTGCGGCTGCTCGGCACAGGCGTGAGCATCGTTCGGGGGAGGCTGAATGCGTGGCTGGGGAGCGAAATCGCGTTCATGCTGCGCTCCAAACTCTACCAGCACTTACAGTGGCTCTCGCTGAGCTACTTCGACAAGCGCCAGACAGGCTCTATCATGAGCCGTGTGACGCGCGACACCGACGCCTTGTACGATTTCATCGTGAACAGTGCGCCCACAATCGCGCTGAACCTGCTGATGATTATCGGGATTGCGACCGTGATGGTGGTGATGGATTGGAAACTGAGCCTGTTGGTGCTGATCCCTGCGCCGTTTATCGTGTGGCTCTCGCGCTATGCATGGCATCGAGTGATTAGGGTGTGGCGTCGGCACTGGCATCGCTGGTCGAGGCTCACGGCGCACTTGGGCGGCACGCTGTCGGGCATCCGTGAGGTGAAGGCGTTCACCCAAGAGCAGCGTGAGATTCAGACCTTCGACAAGCGCAATTTCGAAATCGCCGAGACGGGCATGACGGCGGGCAAAATCAACGCCAGTGTGTTCCCGCTGATTTCGTTTATGGTGATGTCCAGTTCGTTCGTGATTTGGTATGTGGGCGGGCGC
>CALAMM010000049.1 GCA_937925775.1 uncultured Fimbriimonadales bacterium | reverse complement strand
GTCGCGCCTTTGCTGTTGCGATAGAAGCGTTCGACGGGGTATTCGTCGGAGAAGCCGTAGGAGCCGAACACCTGCACGGCGGCGTTGGCGGCGCGTTGCGCGGCTTCAGTGCTGAACCACTTCGCCAGCGAGGTCTCGCGCGTGTTGCGCAACCCCACATTTTTCATCCAGCCCACTTTCTGATAGAGTAGCACGCTGATTTGATAATCCGCCTCCATCTGGGCGATTTTCTGTTTGATGAGCTGATGCTCCGCGAGGGGCTTGCCGAAGGTTTTGCGTTCTTTGGCATAGCGCACCGATTCGTCCAAGCAGGCGCGGATAAGCCCTGCCGCGCCCGCTGCTACGGTGTAGCGCCCCTGATCTAAGGCGAACATGGCGATTTTGAAGCCTTCGCCTTCCTCGCCGATGCGGTTCTCGACAGGGATTTCCACATTTTCGAACACTACGCCGCCCGTGTTGCCCGCTCGCACGCCCAGCTTACCCTTCAGCGTGTAGGGTTTGACGCCGGGGCGTTCGCGCTCCACGAAGAACGCGCTCATGCCTGAATGGTCGCGGCGCGCTTTTTTCTCCAAATCCGTCCACGCAACCACCAGATATTGGTCGGCGACCTCCGCGAGCGAGATCCAGATTTTCTCGCCGTTGAGGATATAGCGATCCCCTTCGCGACGGGCAACGGACTGCATGCCGACCACATCGCTGCCGGCGTTGGGTTCGGTCAGGCAGAACGCGCCGAGCCGCTCGCCACGCGCTTGAGGGGCCAGGAACCGTCGCTTCTGCTCCTCGTTGCCCCAGCTCATCAGCGTCATCGCGGTCAAGCCGACATGCACCGACATCACCACGCGCAGGAAGGTGTCGCCGTACTCCAACTCCTCACATGCAATCCCCAGCGCGATGTAGTCCAGCCCAGAACCACCCCACTTGCGCGGCACACAAATCCCCAACAAGCCGAGCTCCGCCATGCGCTGATATATCTTCGGGTCTGCACCGTGCCGATCCCACTCACGGATGTAGGGCTTGACTTCGTTCTCTACAAAACGACGCACGGTATCACGAACCATCAAATGCTCTTCCGATAGGGTGAAGTCCATCGATAACGCCTCCTTACAAAGCAAATTGTACCCGAATCGGGTAGAATTTCCCCTACTATGCCGACCGCCGCTTTTACAACGCTGGGGTGCAAGGTCAACCAGTACGAGACTCAGAAGATTCTGGAGAGTTTCGAGGCGCAGGGCTTCGAAATTGCGCCGTTCGACGCGCCTGCCGATGTGTATGTGATCAACACTTGTTCAGTGACGCAGTCGGCGGAGGCGAAGTCGCGCCAAACGATTCGCCGTGCGGCGCGCCAGAACCCGAACGCGGTGGTGGTCGTTACGGGCTGCTACGCGCAGTTTACAATTCGGCGGGGCGAACGGTTGGACGAGGCGCACCTTGTGGTGCCAAACCCTGAGAAGCTCCGCACCGTGGAGTACCTGCTGGAACATTTTCCCCACTTCAAGAGCGCGTTGGCGCAGGCGCGAAGTCGGAGCGAGGCGCCCGTGCGCCGTCGCAGCCGCGCCGTGCTGAAAATTCAGGACGGTTGCAATGTCTACTGCAGTTTCTGCTCCATCCCCTACACGCGCCCCGTGATGCGCAGCCTCCCCTATTTGGAGGTGCTGGACGAGGCGCGCGCGATGGTGGCGAACGGCTACCGCGAAATCGTGCTGACAGGCGTGCTGATTGGCGACTACGGCGCAGACACAGGCAGCGGCGGTCCCGACCTTGCTGAACTGTGCGCTCTCCTAAGCACAATCGAAGGGCTGGAGCGCATCCGCATCAGCTCTATCGAGCCGACCCAAATCACCGACCGCCTGATCGACCTGATTGCAGAAAATCCGAAGATGTGTCCCCATCTGCACATCCCCTTACAAAGTGGCGACACGCGCATTCTCAAGGCGATGAACCGTCCCTATGACCAGGCGTTCTACTTGGATTTGATTCGTCGCTTACGGGCGCGCATCCCCGATTTCAGCGTCAGCACCGATATTATGGTGGGTTTTCCTGGCGAGGACGCGGAGGCGTTTCAGAACACCTGCTTTGTGGTGGAGCAGGCGGAGTTTTGTCGGGCGCACCTGTTCCGCTACTCGCCGCGTCCAGGCACGCCTGCTGAATCGATGCGCGACCAGGTGCCCGACTCGGTCAAGTCGGAGCGGATGCAGCAGTTGCAGCAGGTGTGCAAGGCGGCGGCGCGTCGCTATGCGGCGCGGTTTCTCGGCAAGGTGGAGCGCGTGCTGGTCGAGAGCCGTTCTAAGCTTTCGGGGCTGATGACGGGCACCAGCGACCATTACCTCCAGGTGGAGTTTGCGGCATCGCCCAGCCTCACAGGGCAGCTGGTCAGGGTGCGCATTACCGACCTTATTGCGGAGGGGGTTCTGGGCGAACTGGTGAGTTAGCGTGGCTTATTGCTCCGTAATCTCCACCAGTATCGTCCCTTCCGAGACCAGCTCGCCCTCCCGCGCGTTGAGCTGGTGGACCACGCCGGCGAACGGCGCACGCAGGCTCTGTTCTGTCTTCATCGCCTCGAGGGTGAGCAAGCGTTGCCCTTTCTCCACGCGCTCGCCCTGCTGGACGAACACTTTTGTTATGATGCCTGGCATTGGCGCGGTGAGAATCCCCGCCGCGCTGGCGTGTTGCGCCCCGCCCTCGCTCCTTCGGAAGGGTTCGGCTCGCTGGAAGCGGTACACGCGCCCGCGATACTGGATGTCCACCCCCTGCGGCGTCTGCACGAAGGCTAACCGCACGCGCCCGATGGGAGTTTGGAGAGTGAGCGTGTAATCGTCTGCCTCCGCGCCCTTTACCGTATGCTCCGAGCCGTCGGGCAGCACGATTTTCCACCCTTGACCGTCGGGGCGCGCGGTCAGCGTGAACGATTCCTCGCGGTAGCGATACGCGCTCTTATACATCGGCACACCCCGCCAGATAGCAAAACGCGCGTCGGTACTCTTGCGCAGTGCCGAAGTCCAGCCAAGGAGGTTCTGTTTCGCATAGATAAGCAGGCATCTGCTGGAGCAAGCGTTGCTGCGCGTGCGTGAGCGTCCACTCGCCCTGCGTCGGGTCGTACTCAGCGGCGATTTGCGCCTGCACCTCCCACAGGGCAGACGGGAACCCATAGGCGCCGCTATGCGCGAGAAACTCCTCAGGGGCGAGGCCTGCCGTGCGCAAGCAGCGATGCGCGTAGTCGGGAGTCGGCTTCTCGTATAGCTGGAGCAGGCGATAGACGCGCGGCTCGCCAGTCGGCTCGCCCTGCAGCACCCCGTAGAGCGACGCTTTGCTCACAGGGACACGATGCACGCTGTAAACAGGAGCCTGATGGCGTTCATATAGGCGCATTATCTGCTGGATGGGCGCAGGATCGCCCAGCGGCAGCGGGATGTGGTCGCCCAGAAGCACCAGCACGGGGTCGCCCCCTGCAAAATGCCGCGCACACCAGACCGCATGCCCCAACCCCAGCAGCTCCGACTGCTCGATGAAGGTCAGATGCCGACGCAGGCGTTGCAGCGACTCATAGGTGGATTGCATTTCGAGGCGTTTGGCGCGTGCAGGGGCATAGCGCTCGCCCCCGCCTGCCAAAAACGCCTCGTAAATCGGGCGGTTTTCGGGGGAAACGACAATCCCAATTTGCTCGATGCCTGCTTCAAGGAGCGTTTCGGTGATGAGCTGTAGCCCTGTGGTCAACCTGCCGTCCGCCAACACAAACGGCGTTAACCCCTTTGGCAAAACGACACCTACGGGGTATAGGCGCGTGCCCAACCCCGCCATCGGCACAACTGCCTTGCGTATCATACGGGGGTTTCCCCCTCCCTCTGCAGGGGGAGGGGACGAGGATTCCCTCTGGCTTTACTTATGCCCAGAGCAACAGGATGCCTTCCCAGAAGTAGTGACCGATGTTGTTGGCGTGGTTCCGTTGCCCTTCGCGCCGATGATAATCGCCGCGGCGCCCGCACCCAGTAGCGCCGCCAGAGCCAAAATCAGACCGAACTTGTTCATAGGTTTGCCTCCAGACAGATTATACCCCACTACAGCAATCGATTCAGGCTCTCCAGCGCGGCTTCGACGAACGGTCGAATCGCGTTTGCCCAGTCGGCAGGCGCACGCCCCGTGACGGTAATCGACTTCTCATTCAGCGATGGCGCGGAGAACACATAGGCATCGGGCTGCTCGGCTGCGCGGATGGTCAAAAACGGCATCTCGATCTCGCGAGCGAAGTCGCACATCAACCGATCCTTCTCCGTCGTCTGCTCGTTGGACACATGCGCGTTATGCAGATTCAGGTTAATTGGCAGCAGCACCACGCCGTCGGGATTGTAGCGGGAGCTGACCAGCAGCACGACATCGACGGCGGAGCGGGCAATCTGGGGGGGCATCTGCGCCCGATAGCCCGTGACGAAGCCGAACGGCATCTGGTGGTGAACCTCGATGGGAAACTCGTCCAGCAGGAGGTCAATCGCCTCGCGGAGCAGCCGTTCGTGAAAGCTCTGGATAAGCCGTCCCTGCGGGATGTAGCGCCGTTCGACGCGCTCTTGGACCCACGCCAGCGGCGCACGCAGGGCGACCCCCATCTGCGCCACCGAGCAGCTCATCTCCATACGGATGCCCGCGTTCTCGCAGGAGAAGTGGATCCCTGCAGGCCCCTCATAAACCTCCAACCACAGGATTTCGCAATCACGATAGGATTGACGCAGCGCCTCGCTCAGCTGCGCCTCTGTCTCGATGACCAACAACGGACGCTTCTCGCGGTCGTCGCGCTGGCAAAGAACGCCAAAACAAGGCTTATTGAACTCAGGCACATACGCGCTGGGACGGTACAAGTTGTGAAACAGGAACCGCCGCGCGGGACGAAGCAACAACTCATAACCTTCCCAGTTTTTTGCCAACTCTACTATATACTTATTCACAGGGTTCGTGAGCAACCGATTCGGCTGGTACATTTCTATTACCTCCTCTATAAGCAGGCGTGCCGAGCGCACGGGGTCATCCCATAACCGAGCCGATGCTTTAAAAGTACGCCGTGAACGCCGATAATTCCTGTAGGAGTGTACCATGTACGGCGTTAAGCGACTGGGCGAATGGCTTTTGCAGAAGGGGAAAATCACCCCCCAGCAGTTGGAGGAGGCGTTGGCGACCCAGCGATTGACGGGCAAAAAGCTCGGCGAGACGCTCATCGAGCTGGGCTACATAACCCACGACGACTACTACGAGGCGCAGGCGGAGCAGTGGGAATGCCCCTATGAACCCCTCCACGAAGCGGCGATAGCACAGGCGCAGCGGGTACGCCACTGGATTGGCATGCAGGAGGCGACGCGCTTTATGGTCGTGCCTCTCCGCGAAGAGAACGACGCCCTGTGGGTGGCCACGGCAGACCCGAACAATGTGGAGATGCTCGACTACCTGCGGCAGTCCACAGGCAAGTTCATCAAGGTCGCCTTTAGCCCGACTGAGCGCATCGTGCGAGCAATTGCACGCCTTTACAGCACGCATGAGGACCCTGAGCGTCCCGAAGAGAGTGTGCAGGAACTGGAGGTGAGTGAAGACACCTTCGAAGTCGCCGAGGATGTCGCGCAGCTCGAACAGATTGTGCAGCAAGCACCTGTGGTGCGATTGGTCAACAGCATCCTGCTGGAGGCGGTTGAACGCAACGCCAGCGATATCCACTTTGAGCCGTTGGAGAATGCGTTGCAGGTACGCCTGCGCATCGACGGCGTGTTATATGTGGTGCGTACCGTGCCGCGCGCGTTGCAAGCGTCGGTGACGGCGCGGGTCAAGTTGATGGCGGAGATGGACATCGCGGAGCGCCGCCGCCCCCAAGATGGACGCTTCACTTTCAAGTCGGGCGAGCGCAAAATCGACGCGCGTGTCTCCTCGCTGCCCACCGTGTTCGGCGAGCGCGTCGTCGTGCGCTTGCTCAACCGCGAAAACGTCCTCAAAACCCTCAACCAACTCGGCATGCCCGCTCAAGTGGAGCAGGGACTCATCCAGTTAGCCAGTAAGCCGTGGGGCATGATTCTGGTGACAGGCCCCACAGGCTCTGGAAAAAGCACGACGCTCTATGCCCTGCTGCAACAGATTAAGTCCGAACGGCGGAACATCCTGACCTGTGAAGACCCTGTAGAGTTCACCATTGAAGGCATCGGGCAGTCGCAGGTGAACGAACGCGCAGGATTGACCTTTGCAAGCCAGCTCCGCGCGATGTTGCGCCAAGACCCCGATGTGGTGCTGGTGGGCGAAATCCGCGATGCGGAGACCGCTGAGATCGCCTGTCGCGCCGCAATGACTGGGCACCTGGTGCTGTCGACGCTGCACACCAACGACGCCACCAGCGCGCCAGCCAGGATGATCGATATGGGCATCCCGCCGTTCCTGATTAACTCCGCGCTGATTGGCGTATTAGCGCAGCGTTTGGTGCGTCGCCTTTGTGAGCGATGCAAGGAGCCGACGACCCTCACAGACCCCTCCATCACGGCTCTGTTCGGCAGCAGTTCAGTGCCAGCGTATCGAGCCGTGGGGTGCAGCGAGTGCGGTAATATCGGCTATCGTGGGCGGATTGGACTGTACGAGCTGTTCATCGTCAGCGAGCCTGTGCGCCGCCTAATCGCGCACGAGGCAGACAGCGAGCAGATTCGAGCCGCGGCGCCTCCAGGCACTCTGTTCACCATTCAGCAGGACGCCTTGCAGAAAGTGCGCGACGGGGTCACGACCATCGAGGAGGTGCTGTCGCAAATCCAGATAAGCGCGGGACAGGCACGGGCAGCGTGAGGGCATCGACTGCTCAATAGTACTGCTCTGGGCTAAACGCTTCTGGAGGGAGTTCGGCTCGGAGCCGTCGAACTGCGCCGTTGAGCGTGAGGATAAGCACCCAGCCGCGTGCGCCCGCCACGCGGTCGGTCTGCCAGCGCGGGTTGAACTGTCGCGCCCAGTGCCAGTGGCACTCGGAGAGCGGGGTCAGCTCGCCCCACTTGCCCTCGCCGTAAGGCGGCCCTGCCGCCCACCAGCCCAGCCATCGCGCAATCGCCCAGTTCGGCACATAGGTATAACTCACGCCGCTGGGCAGGTAAAAATCGCCCTCTAAGCGGAACGAATCGCCCAGCGTATCGCGAACCTGGTGTTTCCCTTCCAGCGGGTCAACAGGACACACAAACACGCGCAAGTCGCCTACATAAGAGCGCACTGCCGACAAGTAGGGCGGCAACTCCTGATAATCGTCACGATACATCCGCACCGCCAACCCTATCTGACGGAGATTCGAGATGCAGACCGTGCGCTGCGCCGCACGCCGCGCGTTCTGAACCACAGGCAGCAAGACCGCCACTAAAAGCGCGATCAGCGCCATCACGACCAGCAGCTCAGTTAAGGTGAACCCCCGAAACCTTCCCCGAACAGGCATCCTACCAATTAGACGCAGGTATGAATGCAAGGTTTCATGAGGCGATGTCCGCTTTTGGGGCTGAAAAGAGTCTTATAGGGTGGAGAGTACCTTCCTTCCTTGAAAAATCCCCCTGCCGAAAAAGGCAGGGGGATTTTTTCTTGAACCTGGAACGAGGCTTGCTCAGAACCGGAACTGCACGCCAACAGTGAAGCCGTTGATGTCCCCACGCTGGATTCCTGCGTAGCCCACCGTGAGGGCGATGGGGGTCGCTCCCGTGTTGAAGTTGTAGCCCAGTTCGACCGCGTACGAGAACGCGGCATCGCCACGTTTGGGGAAGCCGATGCCCGCTCCCACGCGATAGAAGAACTGCTCGTTCAGGTAGCCTGTGAAGGTGAGATGGACGGGGATGTAGTAGAAATCACCAGCGCCTTTGTAGCCTACCGACGCGCCAAGGTCATAATAGTAGCCCGACTCCTTCGGCTCGCTGGTCTGGAACTTGTAGCCCAGATCGATGTTGAACCACACATCCTCCGTCGCATCGCGCACGCTCTTCTTGCTGGGATAGAAAATGCCCGCGTTCAGCGTGAACCCCTGCATAGCCGAATCTTGCGCAGAGGCAGGCGCAGTCAGCGCGAGCGTTCCCATGAGCGCCACCGTCGCTAAGCACAACAGTCCCTTGTGCATCATCTCAAAGAACCCTCCTTGTGTGTGTGATGTGCGTCGTTTGAGCCGTCCTCAAACGACGCTCTATTATACCTAATCTGGTCTCTTTTTGCAAAGAGGCTCACTACCAGCAAATCGGTGCTTGGGTTGATCCGCAGGGGCGCTCGCACACATTCACTACAGGCGTATCGGGGATGCCGAAGAAGTCGCCAAAGCACTGCCCGTGCGGATTGACCGTGTTGAACTCGCCTTCGTTTTTAGGCGTGCGGTTGTTCCACCCCGGCGGGTAGTTGAAGAAATAGTAGGTGTTTGTGTTGCGCTGCGCACACACGCCCGAGAAGGTCTGTCGCCACGCAGGGGGGATCTCCCCGCCACGCGGGACTCCAAGATGATGCGACCACTTCACATGACCATCCAGGTAGGCTATGTTGCTCCCCAGATGGTGACGGGGCCAGATATCGATCTTGAACCAGTATTCGAACCAGTAGGTTCCTGCGTTATAGTACCAGTAGCCGTCCACAAGCGCGATGGTCTCCGCCGGACGCGGCACAAACGCTTCGCTGATTACCTTCCCCTCCTGCCGATAGCCGATGGTGGAAATACGACAGGCGAACAAGCTGAACACGCCGTAGTTCGGCACATAGGCAAAGTAGCGGAAGGTGCCAACAGCGCGATTCGAAGCATTTCGGTGGCGTAGCCGCTCGACCCAATCCATCCCGCCATGGGCGTTGGGGTAGGAGGGACAGGTGAGGATCTCAGGGCTTTTGCGGTACGGATGGAGTAGGTCGAACAGGTGGATAATCAGCGTCCCCTCGCCGCTGATACCGCGCGGGTAAAGAGTGTCGTAGTCGTTCGTATACATCAATACGGACTGAATGCTCTGGCGCAGGTTGGACAAACACTGCGTCTGACGCGCCTTCTCCCTCGCCTGCGCAAACACGGGGAACAGGATCGCCGCCAAAATCGCAATAATCGCGATGACAACCAACAGCTCGATAAGGGTAAACCCTCGGAATCGCGTTCTCATGGTGAAACCTCCAAAACAGTATTATACACCATGTCAGCGTTTCTGTGGCTTGGTGAATCGTTTCCGCTTTCCAGTGCCTCTAACCTCTTGGAGGTATCCGCAAGGATGGTTACGAAGCGTGTAGAGGTTCCTGTGCAGACGGCGGAGCGGTCGGTTGCGCCATCGCGTTCGGTGTTGCCGCCTTGGCTCATCTGGGGCGGGATGATTGGATTGGTGCAGATCTTCGCAATCGCCACCGTGCAACCGCTGGGCGTTTCTAC
>CALAMM010000048.1 GCA_937925775.1 uncultured Fimbriimonadales bacterium | reverse complement strand
CGTCCCGCCGACGAACTGTGCTTGGACAAGAATGTCCAAGCCACGCGCTGTGGGTGCGACGCCTTTCTTGGCGTCGTAGCATCGGCGTCCCGCCGACGAACTGTGCTTGGACAAGAATGTCCAAGCCACAGTGGGCGTCCTCGCCGACGAACGATGCTTGGACAAGAATGTCCAAGCCACAGTGGGCGTCTCTGCTGGCGACGAGGCGTGAAAGGCGACACTGTTCCCGTCATCAAGGAGTGGCGTTGCACGCAGGGTATACTCTGGCAGGGTGAACCTGATGATAAGCACGATGCGTTTTTGGGTATCGATGATCGGGATCTTCAGCTTTCTCGCGTTCCATCTGATGGCACAGCAGGCGAAGCCGCAGAGCGCGCAGCAAGTGTTAGAGCGCATGGCACAGGTAACTGGAATCGCCCAAGCCGCCAAAATCCGCTCTGCCCATCTGACAGCCACTCTCCAATACCCTGCTCAGGGCATCCAAGGACGCTACGAGGCGTACTACAAGGCGCCCAACAAATTCCTCTCTAAAGTTACAATTCAGGGTGTCGGCGAAATTTTGCAGGGCTATGACGGCAAAGTCGGCTGGGAGAAGAACCCCATGCTGGGACTGCGTGTGCTAAGCGGCGCCGAGCTGGAGCAACTGCGGATCGCTGCTGAGGGCGGCGCACAAAACGATATCCGCAAACTCATCCGCAATCCGAAACTGGAGGGGCAAGCGAAAGTCGGCGATCGCAACGCCTATGTCGTTGCAGGGCAGATGCGCACAGGCGCGCCCATGAAGGTCTACATCGACAGCCAACGCTATCTCCTCCTTCGCATGGAGATGCAAGTGGCGACGCCTCAGGGAAGCCTACAAACCACCACATTCTTTGAAGATTATCGGAAAGTGGATGGAGTGATGTATCCCTTCGTGATGCGCCAGTCGGCAGCGGGGATTGAAGCGGTTCTGAAGCTGGAGCGCGTGCGCCACAACATCCCCATCGACGATTCGATCTTCCGCAAGCCGAAGAACTGAGATGGTGCTGGTTGAGAACTTGGTCAAGTCGTTCAAAGGGTTCCGTGCGGTGGATGGCATCAGCTTTCGCGTGGAACCAGGCGAGATCGTGGGGCTGTTGGGACCTAACGGCGCGGGCAAAACGACCACTTTGCGCTGCATTGCAGGCATCCTCAAGCCCGATTCGGGGCGCATCCAGATTGGCGAGTTCGATTTAGAAAGGCAAGAGCAGCAGGCGAAACGGCTGCTGGCGTTCATTCCAGAGATGCCGAACCCCTATGAACTGCTCACAGTGCGCGAGCATCTGAAACTCGTGGCGATGTGCTACGACACGCTCCCCCTCTACGCCGAGCGTGCCGACGAACTGCTCCAACGGTACGAACTCGCGGACAAAGCGAACGCGCTTGCGGGCACGCTCTCCAAAGGCATGAAACAGAAGTTGGCGGTGGTGTGCGCCCTTGTGCATAACGCGCAGGTGTTCCTTTGCGATGAGCCGCTGATGGGCATCGACCCGCGCGGGCAATACACCTTCAAGGCGGAGCTGCAACGCCTGCGCGACGAAGGCGCCGCGATCCTGGTTAGCACCCACCAGCTCGATACCGCTGAACGGCTGTGCGACCGCGTCATCATTATGCACAAGGGACGGCTGCTTGCCGAGGGCACGCTCGGCGAACTCCAGCAGCGCGCGCAGATGGAGGGCAGCACCCTCGAAGAAGTGTTTCTGCGCCTGACGGCGGAGTCCGAGCAAACGGCAGCGGTCGAGACGGTTTAATTCGGGCTATGCGACCCAAGTCGCCGCTGGATTTCGACGCCGAGACGATGCGCCACATGGGCTACCGTGTGGTGGACACGCTGGTGGACTATTGGCAACGCCTGCCGGAGCTGCCGCTGGGCAAACGCCCCTCGCCAGAAGCGTTAGCGCCGCTCTTGAGCGAACCGACACCCCAGACGCCCCAGCCGTTTGAAGCGGTCCTGAATGCGTTTTTGCAGACCGTGTTGCCCAACATCGTGAAGGTGGACCACCCGCGCTACTTCGCGTTTGTGCCTGCGCCAAACGACTATGTGGGGGTGCTGGCGGATTTCCTCGCGGCGGGGATGAACATCTTCGTGGGCACATGGATGGTGGGCGCAGGGGCAACCCAAGTGGAGCGCGTGGTCGTGCGCTGGCTGTGCGACTGGTTCGGCATGCCCGAGAGCGCAGGGGGGCTGTTCGTGAGCGGTGGCTCGATGGCCAACTTGGTCTGTCTGGCAGCAGCCCGCCAACGCTATCCAGACGCCCTGACGCGCGGCAGGGTCTACTATTCCGACCAAACCCACTCCTGCGTGGCACGGGCGTGGCGCATCTTGGGCTTGCGCGAGGAGCAGCTGTGTGTGTTGCCCGCCAACGAGCAGTTCCAAATCCCGCTGGAGGCACTCTCCGCCCAGATCGAGCGCGACCGCGCCGAGGGGTGGCTCCCGTTCTGCGTCGTTGCCAACGCAGGTACAACCAACACTGGCGCGGTGGATCCCCTGAACGCCTTAGCCGACCTGTGCGAGCAAGAGGGGCTTTGGCTCCACGCCGACGGCGCATACGGCGCCGCAGCAATCCTCACGGAGGAAGGAAAACAGCGACTGCAGGGGATCCATCGCCTCGACTCGCTGGCAGTTGACCCCCACAAGTGGCTCTATCAACCGATGATGGCAGGGTGTGCGATTGTGCGTGACTTTGAACGCCTGCGCGAGGCGTTCCGTATCCTGCCCCCGTACCTACAGGACAAAGAGCAGGGCGTTCAGGGCATCGACCTGTGCGACTACGGTGTTGAACTCTCGCGCAACTTCCGCGCCCTCAAGCTCTGGATGGCACTCAAAACGCACGGCGTCGAAGCGTTCCGATCTGCGATGGAGTGGAACCTCCATCTGGCGCGTGTGGCAGAGCAAGCGATTCGCAGCCTGCCCCATTGGCGACTCCTCTCCCCCGCAACGATGGGCATCGTCGCATTTCGATACGAGCCGCCTGAACTCAACGCGGAGCAGGCGGACGCGCTCAACCGCGCGCTGGTGGATGCGATGCTCAACGACGGGTTCGCGCTGGTCAGCTCGACGCGCTTACGCGGGCGTACCGCGCTTCGAATGTGTACGCTGAACCCCCGCGCCACCGAAGCCGATGTGCACGCGACCGTTCAGCGACTGGATGAGTACGCACGGCAAAAACAACGCGATTTCTAACAGGGAAAAAGCCTTCCCCGCGAAAAAGAAGGATGGTATGAAACTCGCGTGTCAAGAGGGATTAGTTCCAGGCAACAGCCTGCCCGAACGATTGGAGCACCTCGCTGCGTGGGGCTACGAAGGTATCGAGTTCTGGGGCGGCGGCATCAAGGAGCGCGTCGCCGAAATCCAGAGCGCCCTGAAGCACAGCCCTGTGAAAGCCAGCACCATCTGCGCAGGCTTTCGCGGCTGCCTATTAGATGCCGACCCCGCCATGCGCGACCTCGCCATGCAGGATATCCGTGACCTGCTCTATATCGCCAGCGACTTGGGCGCGGTCGGGCTGATTGTCGTGCCCATCTTCGGCGGACCGCGCATCCCCGACCTCAGCCCGCTTGCAACCCCAGAGCAGGTGGAGCGCGACCTGTTGCTGAAACTGCTGGAGAATCTGGTGCAGACCGCCGAGAAGGCAGGAACGCATATCTTGCTGGAGCCTCTGAACCGCTACGAGACGCACTTCCTGCGCCGACTGGAACAAGCTGTCGCTCTTTGCGACGCGCTCCCCCATCCGAACCTCAAGATAATGGCGGACTTTTTCCACATGTCCATCGAGGAGGCAGACATCCCTGCCGCCATCCGCGCTGCGGGGCACCATATCGCGCATGTGCACTTAGCCGACAGCAACCGCCTGCTCCCTGGTCAGGGGCATACCGACTTCAAAAGCGGGTTCGACGCGCTGCGCACGATTGGCTATACGGGGTACATGGCGCTCGAGTGCGGCATCGCAGGCGACCCGACTGTCGAGCTGCCGAGAGTAGCGGACTATTTGAAGTCGCTGTAGGCTCATGCGGCATCCTCCTGCAGCCGTTGTCGCGCCCGCTGCTCGCGCAATCGCTGCTCTGCTGTCCGCAGCATCTGCTCCGCATCGTCGCAGTCGCGCGGGCAGAACGCCCACCCGTGATAGACCTCGAACCGCTGGCGCATAGGCGCGCTGAAGGCGGTCTCCAGCCACTCTGTGAGTGCGCCCGCTACCCGTGAGGCGATGTTTGGCGCGTGCTCGCCCGCGTAGGGCATAAGCAAGCCCAGCGACGCATGCCCGTACCGCCCCACAATATCCGCCTTGCGCACCACCTCGCGCACCACCGCCGACGCCTGCAGCAGCAGCTCGCCCAGCGCGAACTCGCCCAGCGCATCGAGCGCACGCTTCTCCGCTGCAAACTCGAAGATCGCGAACCCGACGCTCTGACCATAACGCGCCGCACGCTGCACCTCCTCGCGCAAGCGCACACACAAATAGTCTGCCGAGAACAGCCCCGTCTGCGCGTCCAAAATCCGCGCCTCAAAGTCGCCACGCTCCAACGCCCGCGCGCGGAACCGCTGCTCGTCCAGCCACTCTGCCTCACTAATCATCCGACGCAACTTCTGAGTCGCATTGCGTAAAATGTGCGACACATAATTGCACGAGATTTTCAACTGGTGCGCAATCTCCGTCTGATTGTAGCCCTCCGTGAAGAACAGGTGGAGCACTTGCTGCTCAATCTGCTTGAGCTGCTGCATCGCAGTCTCCACCACAACACGCTCCTCAATCGGCAAGTTGAAGGTCTGACACGGCTCGCAGTTAAGTTTCTCCAGATCGTAGCCGTTCCACTCTTCCTCCTCATCTTCGTAAATCGCGTCAATCGAGCTCACCTTGAACACCTCGCGCGTCATCAGCACATCCTCGATGGCTTTCGTGGTCATACCGAGGAACTCGGCGATTTCCTGAGTGGTGGGCGGACGCCCGTAGCGGGCACTCAACTCGCTCACCACGCGGTTAATCTTGCTATTCAACTCTTGCAGCCACGCGGGTTCCTTGATAATCTTGCCCTTGTCGCGCAGGTAGTGCTTAATCTGCCCAACAATCAAGTGGGTTGCGTAGGTGGTGAACTTCACGCCCTTGTCGGGTTTGAACAGGTCGAGCGCGTTCAGTAGTCCGAGATACCCCTCTTGAATCAAGTCTCCAATCGGCTCACCTGAACCGATGAACTTGCGAGCGATACTCTCCACCAGCCCCGATAGTTGAAGGGTAATCGCGTCGCGCAGTTCCATATCGCGCGTCTGGCAGTATTCCAGCACCAGTTCCTCCGTATCGCGTTTCAGCATCGTGCGCTCCTCCTGAGCTTCTCGTCGCACAGACATTCCTGTCTGTGCAAGACCATCGAGTGCGACGCCATTCCTGTCGTCGCGTTGTGCTTGAACCGATCTCCAAGCGTAGCACGGACATTCTTGTCCGTGCGCTGTGCCTACTTGCAGCACGGACATTCTTGTCCGTGCGCTGTGCTTGCTGTAGCACGGACATTCTTGTCCGTGCGCTGTGCCTACTTGTAGCACGGACATTCTTGTCCGTGCGCATTTTTGCTTGGACAAGAATGTCCAAGCCACAGCGTGCGTGTATGCTTGGACAAGAATGTCCAAGCCACAGCGTGTGTGTATGCTTGGACAGGAAAGTCCAAGCCACAGTGTGTATGCTTGGAC
>CALAMM010000047.1 GCA_937925775.1 uncultured Fimbriimonadales bacterium | reverse complement strand
GGCGTCCTCGTAGCGTTGCGCTTGCCAGAGCCTCTCTATCAATCGCCCAAGTAGCGAATCCACTTGCTGTACGACGGAGTCATGGGGGGAGTATTTAGGCAGCGGCGCGAGTTGCTGAGCGGCGCGCGCGGCTTCCTCGATGTGTCCTGCATCCAGCAAGCCCTGAATCCATTCGTGGAGCAGGAAGGGTTTCAAATCGCTGGGTGCGCTTTGAATGAGAGCAACCCCCTGCTGGAACTCGCCTGCCCGCGCCAACGCGGCGAGATAGTAGCTCGCGCTGCGCACCGAGAAACTTGGATACCTTTGACGCAAAAGCTCCGAACGCGCCTCGCGAAAGAGGCTCTCCGAGCGCAGCGGACGCAGCTCATGGACCACCAACGGCGCAACGAAAAGCGTCAGCACCCCAAAAACGACGCCGATGAACCACCACTGTGCTCCTATTCGTCGTAGCGCACGCACGGCGTTAGCCCTCCACGATAATTGTATCACATTCCTGTTGTTTCCAGGTGGATGCCTGACTCCTTGCTGGTAGAGGGAGGCAGTCGCATGGGCGGGATGGGCATCCTTGTACGCTCTAAGGTTGTGTGTTTCGCTTGCCAGCCCACCCGCAGCGCCCCCGCGCTGAGAGATTCGGCTGCAGAACCGCCCGATTTCTGCAGGATAACGCCAAGCAAGGTCGTATCACCAAACCGATGGAACGCTATCTTCGACCTGATGAGAAGCTCACCGACGCTGCTCAGCACTTGGTAGAAGAAGCGGTGGTGCTGGCGGGCGGCAAACCCCCAGACGCCCGACACCTGCTGCTTGCAATCATCCATATCGCCGAATCGCTCTTCCGAGCAACCTTCCCGAACTCAGATCCAGTCGCGCTACGAAAAGCGATTGAGGAAGAAACCAAGAACTCTGAGTCGAAGTTCGCGATCCCCTACGAAGCGATTATCGAGTTCGCGATGCGTATTGCCGAGCGTGAGCATCAGCCCCAGACGGATGTCATTCACATTTTGAAATCGATTGCTGTGCTGGTTGGCTGGCTGCCGCGCGAAGCGGTGTTTAGTGGGCCGCTTCTGCTGTATCAGATTGGGCTGAACCTGACGGAGCAGGCACGGCAGCATACGACCCCGCGCGTGGTGGGGCGTGAACACGAGGTGAACTTACTCATTGAGGTGCTATGCCGACCGATTAACCCCTATGCGGTGTTGGTGGGGCTCGAAGGGGTAGGACGCCGCGCCGTGGTACAAGGCGTTGCGCAGCGCATCGCCGACGGGTGCGTTCCTGAACCCCTGAGAGATCGCCCCCTCATCATGCTCCCGCAAATGTTCGACCACCCTGAGGTGATGGGCAAGGTGGTGGATGAGGCGACCCAGCAACGGGCGATTTTGTACATCGAGCCGTTCGAGATGTTTCTCAGTGCCCCAGCGCCGCCTGTTGAGGCGTTGCGCATCGAGTTCCTCTCGGCATTGATAGCGCGGCGCGTGCCCATCATCGGCGCTGTGAACAGCTTGCAGGGCTTGCGCCATCACATCAGCCGTACACCAGATCTGCTCAAACGCTTCCAGCCCATCGTAATCCACCCGATGACCACCGATGAGACGCTGGCTGTGTTGCAGCAGTTGGCGGGCATGTTCCACGAGCAGCTCAATCTGGAGTTCCCAGAGGCGACGCTACGCACCATCGTTGAAGTTGCCAGCGAACATATTCAGCACCGCCCGTTCCCCGACAAAGCCATCCTGTTGATGGACCATGTGGCTGGCAGGGCGCGTGCGGGCGGGCAGCGCCGCGTTGAGCCGCGCGATGTGTGGCAGGCAGCGGGCATCGTCACCGGCTTGCCCATCGGCGAGGGCGAAGCCTCGATGCTCAAGGCGCTGCAGGAACTGGAGCCGTTCCTCAAGTCGCGCGTGATAGGGCAGGACGAAGCCATCGAGACGCTCGTGCGCGTGTTCAGCCTCAAAATCCGACGGCTTGACATCCGCCCCGAACGCCCCAACGGCGTGTTCCTGTTCGCAGGGCCCACCGGCGTCGGCAAGACGGAGACCGCCCGCGCCTTAGCCGAGTTCTTCTTCGGCTCACGCGACAAAATGCTACGACTCGATATGAACCAGTTTTATGAAGCCCACACCGTGGCGCGGCTGCTCGGCGCGGAGTTCGGCTATGTCGGCTTCGAAAAGGGCGCGCCGCTGCTGGACTTCGTCGCGGAGAACCCCTTCTGCGTCGTGCTGCTCGACGAGATCGAGAAAGCCCATCGGGAGGTGCATAAAGTCTTCCTGCAGATTTTCGACGATGGCTACCTCATCGACGCGCAGGGGCGGCGCGTCTCGTTCGCCGACAGCGTGATTGTTATGACCTCCAACCTGCGACCTGAGACGGCAGTGGGCTTCCTGCGGGAGCGCCCCACCCTCGAGGACTGGCGCAAGGCGTTCGCCCAGTATTTCGCGCCTGAGTTCATCAACCGCGTAGATGCGATTTGCGTGTTTCAGCCGCTTTCGCGCGAGACCGTGCGTCAGATTGTGCGCGACCGCCTGCTGAGCCAAATCCTGGAGGTCTATCGTAAGCGCAATATCGAGTTGCGGGTAAGCGATGAGGCGATTGAGTGGCTGGTGGAGCGCGGGTTCAGCGAGCATTACGGCGCACGCGAGCTGGAGCGTGTGGTGGAACGGAGCCTACTCTTGCTGCT